>JBCDBC010000580.1:0-4404 GCA_039184535.1 Bacteroidota bacterium
GGAAATACCACGGGGCTTTCATGTCCATTCTTGCCTACTGCAGCTACGCCAAAGAGGTAATTATCTATGATGATGCTCTTCAGGGTGTACTGGCTTACTTTACCTACATATCTACTGTACTGCCATTGAGGGGCCGTGGTTTCCCGCCAGTATAATTTATAGCCGGCTATTTCCTCATCCTCCGGTAATTCCCAGGCAAGCTTGGTATCGGGCTTTACTACTCCGCCTATTTTCACTTCTTTAGGTGCAGGCGGGGCGGCTGCTAAGGAAGCCAGATTGATGGCATTGACAGCTGTGAGCTTAGCCGCATACTCAAAATTCACTCCTTCAATTACATCTCCGTATTCAATTCCATCTTCTACTCTGATGTCCTGGTGCTGTCGGTGATAATGCTCGTGCGTTTCCATGATGCGTATACCCGCAAAACCTTCATCGTTAAATGGTCTATGGTGCCCTCCTCTTCCAAATCTATCCAGGCGATAAATGAGGATGGGCTTGAGGTTAGTCATATAGGTTTCTGTAGTTCGCGCAATATATCTGGCCAGCTGACGGGAAATACCATCTACTTCCCCTCCATAAAACCGACGTCTCCTTCTTTGGGCATCCGTTTCTGTTACGGGAGTAGGTTCTGAGAATATTCGGAAGCTGCTATTGTCTATCACCCCATCAAGTCCATGGATGTTTCCTATCATGTCATTGTTCAGTACCCCAATAATATCCCATTTTTGTTCCAACGCCTGCTTGGCCATGAACTTCCCGCCGAATAGCCCCTGCTCTTCACCCGAAAGGGTAGCGTAAATGATGCTATTCTCAAACTTGTATTTGCTTAGGACTCTGGCTGCTTCCAAGGTGCCAGCTACTCCACTAGCGTTATCATTGGCACCAGGAGAATCTATGGTATCATTCGTAACGTCAGAGGGCCTTGAGTCAATGTCGCTACTCATAATCACGTAGCGGTCAGGATAGCGTGTCCCTCTCTGAATAGCTACCACATTTACGATCTGTACGTCCTTCGTGAAGCGCCTATTCTCTCCTTTCTTTACCAGAAAAGCCTGCTCAGATATTTCCAGACAACCACCACAATCATCAGAAATTCGCTTGAATTCCGACTTAATCCACCTTCTGGCAGCTCCTATCCCTCGGGTTTCAGATACCGTATCAGATAGAGTATTTCGGGTCCCAAAGCTGACCAACTTACGGATATCTACTTCTATCCTATCAGCAGAGACAGAATCTATGATGTTGTACATCCTGAGGTCTATGGAAGGAGGTACAGCCGTGGATTGTGCCTGAAGAGAAAGAGAAAAAATGACCAGCACTATGGCTGAGAAAAATCCTTTATGGGAGAATAGCATGATTGAGTATAGTTGAATATGAAAAACTGGTATTCTACTAAGCATATAGCTCCGGGTTTAAACCCGGAGCTATATAACTTTGAAGATCCAGCATTAGTTAGTCTATGTCTTGTCCGTATTTCTTAGCGTACTTCTCATACAGCCATTGCTGACGAGCTTCTAACTGGATCTCTCTTCCTTGAATAAAGGCGTGAGTCAGTTTGTTGGTACGCATGTCCAGGGCATCTCCCTCAGAAATAAAGAGGGTAGCATCTTTCCCTTCCTCTATGGTTCCTACCCTATCAGAGATTCCCAGTATTTCAGCCGCTGCAGAAGAAATAGATTTCACAGCATCTTCATATGGTACACCATAGGCTACCGTTGTTCCGGCTGTGAAGGCAAGGTTCCTGGCATTAGCTACTCCGGGATACCCTATACAATATCTAATTCCGGCCTCATGCAGTTCATTTGGCAATTTATATGGATAACGAGTATCCTCATGATCCTTGTCGGGTAACTCATGAATACCATTCACTACAACGGGTATATCTTCTTCCAGCAATAAATCTTTTATCAGCATTGCCTGTCCCCCGCCTACGATGATGATTCTCTTTACGCCATTCTCTTTCAGCATTTTTATCCCTTCCAACATTCCTTTTGCACTATTGTCATATAAAAATACTGCCTTAGATCCATCAAAGATCCCCTTCATGGCCGCCAGCTTTAGGTTAGTCGCAATAGGAGCAGGGTTAGTGCTGTAGGCTTTGGCTTCAGCAAAAAGCGTTTTAAGCTCATCTATCACTTTTTCATACCCTTTATTGGGTCTTCTGTTTGTTTCCCCTAACCACCAACGGGGGCCAAAGTACTTGGGAGGCCAGTCAAGATGGATGGCATCATCCACCTGATAAGTCGCATCTTCCCAGTTCCAGGCATCCAATTGTACGATGGAAGAAGTTCCGGGAATCACTCCGCTAGAAGGGGCAATCTGTGCCATCAGAATTCCATTATAACGATAGGTAGGAATTACCTCAGAGTCCGTATTGTAAGCTATAATGGAGCGTATGTTAGGGTTGTAAGCCCCTCTCTCAGAGTTATCGATGGTAGCTCTGACGGCGTTTACTTCCGTTAGCCCTAAACCTGATACTGGCAAAATGAAGCCGGGATAAATGTGCTTTCCACTTACGTCTATGACCTCATATTCTGCCACACTTACTGCAGCGGTTATATTGGTTACTAAACTGATCTTACCGTCCTTGAATCCTATCATGGAGGATTCTATCACTTCCCCACTTCCTAGGTGAGCTGTAGCCCCTGAAAGGAGAATAGGCTTATCCTGAGCAGGTGCAGGTATGACACGTGTTTGAGCCTGAATCTGTATGGTAAAAGCTGCTAACATAAACAGCAGTACAATGATATATTTAATTCTCATGTTCATAAGTCTTAATAGTGATGTATGCTACTGATTAATTTTCTCCATAAATGAATTCAGTCTCACATTCGAAGTGATGTCTCTTCCCTCTCCCATACTTCTGGGTTCCCTGTCCTGACTTCTTCGCATCTTTCATTTTAGCTATCAGACGGGCACGCTCGGCCTGAACTTCTTTCTTTCGCTCCTGGTCATCAAACAAATCGAAATAAACCGTTCCATCCACTATGGTCTTTTCTACCTGTGCATAAATAGACAATGGATGGTTCGTCCAAAGCACCAGATCAGCATCCTTTCCTTTTTTGATACTTCCTAACCTGTCATCCAGGTGAAGTAGTTTGGCAGGGTTGATGGTAACCATCTTCATACACTCTATCTCATCCAGATCTCCATATTTGACAGACTTTGCAGCTTCCTGATTCAGGCGACGCATCATTTCCGGATCATCAGAATTTATAGCAGTCAAGACCCCTTCTCTCACCATGATGGAGGGATTATACGGGATGGCATAACGTACCTCCCACTTAAAGCCCCACCAGTCAGAAAAGGAAGCTCCACCTGCTCCGTGCTCAGCCATTTTGTCGGCTACTTTGTAGCCTTCCAGGATGTGGGTGAAGGTGTTCACTGTGAAGTCAAACTGGTCTGCTACCTTCATCAGCATGTTCACTTCTGATTGTACATAAGAGTGGCAGGAAATAAATCTTTCGCTATTGACAATTTCTACTGTCGCATCCATTGCCAGGTCTCTTCTTGGCGCTGAGGTAAGGGCCTTCTCTCTATCAGAAAGGGCATTATAGGTATCCCATGCTTTCTCATAGTCTTTGGCAGCTGTAAAGGCATCCACAAATACCTGCTCTACTCCCATACGGGTTTGTGGGTATCTGATAGAAGCAGATGAGCGGGAACGCTTTACGTTCTCTCCCAAAGCAAATTTGATGAACCCAGGTGCATCCTTGATTTTCAGTCCTTCTGGATCTTCTCCCCAGCGCAGTTTAATCAGGGCAGACTGTCCTCCAATGGGGTTAGCAGAGCCGTGAAGAACCTGAATACTCGTTACCCCACCAGCCAACGCTCTGTAAATACCTTCATGTTCACTATCCAGCACATCCTCCATTCTCACCATGGCAGAGTTCGTTGCCACATCATTAATAGAAGTCGCCGCAATATGAGAATGCTCATCCACTATACCTGGTGTCAAATGCTTCCCAGTACCGTCCACTACTGTAGCTCCTCCAGCTTTCAAATCTTTACCTATGGCTACAATTTTTCCATTCTCTACTTTTACATCAGTATTCTCCAGAATCCCCTCATCCTCCATGGTCCAGACAGTGGCATTCTTAATCAACATGTCTTGCTGCTGAGAAACCTGTGTAGTTCCATAGGCCACAAAAGGATAAATAACCTCTCCCAACTCCTCTTCTGAATCATCTTTCTTATTCTCTTTCTTCTTATCTGTTTCGCTCTCTTCCTGAAAAGTAGCTGTCCAGCTAGTCCAGGCACCAGAGCTTAACTGTCCACTTCCCTTTATATCTTTTCCACTTTGCCAGCCGGAGAGATTCACTAATTTTTTATCACTATCTGTAAAGCTCAGGCTCACTGACTCCCCTTTCACAGACATATTGGTCTTAAGTTCTGTTGTATCCA
>JBCDBC010000581.1:0-4403 GCA_039184535.1 Bacteroidota bacterium
ACTCTATAGACTGTGCAAAAGAAGCAGAGATATTAATCTCATCTGATTGGGCGAATACAGAAACTGGGATCCATAAAAGAAGAAATAAATAGGATCTCATGCTAGCTACAAGCTAGGCTCGTGTGGAAAATTCTCAAAGTTTATTTTTGGAGAAATCTAAACAACGAGGGAAGATGACAGACTTTACGGATTAATGTTTATCACACTACTTAAGGTGGCTGACAGAGAATCAACATCAGATAGGATAAAAGAAAGCTGGTATTGCCCGGTATCTCCTACTACAAAGGTGTAGGTAGATGAGAAGGAAAAAGGATTAGTGGGAATAGCATTCAGGTCCTGGATTAGGTTGATTCTGCTGGAATCTGTATCTCTGAACAGACTAATCTTTAAGCTGTCAAGAGTAGCATAGTCTGTAAGTACCTGGCCAGTGAGGGTAAATGTCTCGGAGGCTTGAAAGTTAATGGTATCTGGGAGTAGAAAATCTAATTGTATTTCCGGGGATCGGTTAATCAAACGAAAATCCTGGCTGATACTTTCACCTGAAAAACCAGCCTCATCCATAAATTCGAAGTTGAACTCATAGTTGCCAGGACGAGCTGAAGAAGGAATAATGTTGCTACTGAAAGCTAGGAGTCTCCTACCTGCTATGGTTTTGGGCTCATTGACATTAAAGTCAGAAAGACTACTTGTGGTAGATAGGGTAGTAGGGTTCACCGCCTCTACCGTAAGGATATAAGATTCCAGAGATACATCATCTTCCAGGTTAGCCCTGAAGATAAGGGTATCTAAGGCCGTGATAGTATTCTCTGTAGAATCCAGACTTAGTTCATAAGAAACCAGAGTAGGGGGGCCATCATTCAGCTCCGAACAGGCACATAAACATAATCCTACTCCCAGTAGCCAAAGGATAACTTTCATATAAAGTCAATTTCAGCCAACTAAGCTACAAAAAGAAGGGAAAAATACGGTAGCTATCTTTACTCAATTTTGCTACCCTATTTTTCCCGGAATAGATCGATTACCTGATTTTGCTATTGGACGAGTGCCGTCATCTTCTCTTTTTCTGCAGACGTCATAAAACTTAGCATGACATCAAACTTCGGATGTTTGATCAGGATGTCTGCTATATCTGGATCATGCAGAGGGATATTGTGATACCTGAGAAGACTAAACATGGTAGGAATCCAGCTGTCTTTCTGGTAGGGATGATTCTTAAGTTCTATTTTCTTAAGGGAAACATGATTTAAGGCTGGATGCTCTTCAGGGGAAGATTCTTCCATTTTCATTTCAAAAGCCAGCACGGCCGCTTCCTTTTTGCCCATTTTCAGGATTTCTATCCTGTTTTTCTGGATAAAGTGAGCTGTTTGCTGATAAAGGTCTTGAACGAATAGCTTAAAGGCATGGGTATTGGTGCTGATCACCTCTCCGCTGGCATAGGATACCTTTCTGTTGACATTCTTCACATATACCTGTGCGCCTATGTCCAGGTACCAGCCTCTAAGTTCATCCTTAGTCAGGACCATTTTGAGTTTACGAGCTTCCTTCTTGGTGAGTCTGTTTGTCTTTTCATCCACCACGAAATACTCATGATCAGGAAGCCAATCTGCGCGGAAGGTTACCTGATCCTGATCAAATATGCCATATTTGATCAGGATGTGTCTGACGTATATCTTGTCAAATGCCGCCAGGTTTTTGCGACTTAAGTACGTATCTACAAAAGCTACGTGGTCTAGGGATGCGTGCTGATTATTAAGGAGGGGTATACTCTCCAGTAGGTTGAAAAGCGCTCGATTAAAAGAAGCCAGTTGAGTAATATCATCTTCTTCAGGTGTCAGCGTAAAGTGGCCATCATAGGTTTTTAACAAACAAGATTTGTCATAAAACTGTATAGAACCATAGCTACCAAAACTAACTTTCAGGTTGCCATTCTCTCTTGTACTCACACCCTTAAGCTCTGAGTATGCTGCAAGCCTGGTTTGATTAATTACATCCAGTTTGTAGATACAAACCTTCTCATTAATCACCTTCTCTATAGGGACTTCAGCTCGTAAGCCAGGAGTAGGGTCTGCGAATATGTAAGAAAACAGAAAGCTTAAGGCGAATGAGAGAGCGAATCTTTGAGCTAACGCCACAATGTTTACTTCGGCCTTTTTTAATGTTATAACCAAAAGTAGACAAAAATCTTACATATCGTTTCGCATTCAGTATCAATGGTAAGAGTGGGAACCCAAACAGTGCGATTGTAAGAATTTTGGGATAATCGTAGGAATTACTTTCCTTTGAACTCGGCCGTGGCCCGGGTCAGTCTGTCGTTAATGGCCTTCCCCACCCCTTCATTTGGGACACGTTCAGCTAAAATCAGCTCCACATCATTCTGATCCATCTTGTGTAGCATAGAGAATAGGTTACTTGCAGCTTGATCCAATTCTCCCTGGGGACTAAGAATATATTGTACCGCTATGTCCTCGTGCACATAGGAGGTCTTAAAGCTGATCACTCCTATTCGCCTTCCTGCAAACTGCTTAAGAAGCTGGGGGATTTCTCCCAGGTGTAGGGGAAGTCCAGGGGCATAGTGGCTCTTCAGCATACCTGGACTCTGTGGAGAATGACTATGTAAGTTTGTCTGAAGTTTTTTTCCAAGAATGGACTCTATTTCTTCTTCACTTACGCCACCATATCGGTAGATAGTTACCTGCCCATCCTGAAAACCTACAATGGTTGACTCTACTCCTACATGGCTGGTTTCTCCATCCAGTATGTAAGGGATCCTTCCGTCAAGCTGTCTTTTTACGTGTGAGGCTGAAGTAGGGCTGATATAGCCGGAAGGATTTGCGCTGGGCGCGGCCAAGGGGAAATGGGTATGGGCCAGAACTGCCTGAATGAGAGGATGTGCAGGAATCCTGATAGCCACTATTGCACTACCTGCTGTCACCAGATCTGGGACTGTGGAACGTTTAGGAAGGAGTAGGGTAAGCGGTCCCGGCCAGAAGGCCTTGGCGAGTATGTGAGCTTCCTCTGGGATATCCTGAGCATATTCTGCTAAGGGGGTGCTTTCAGCTAAATGGATGATTAGGGGATTAAAGCTTGGCCGGTTCTTGGCCTGATAGATTTTGCTTACGGCTGATTCATTCAGCGCGTTTGCTGCCAGCCCATAGACAGTTTCAGTGGGGAGGGCTACTACTTCACCTTTTGTGAGTAATTCTACCGCCTTATGTATGTCTACCCCTACTTCTGTCAGCATGGGGCAAATATAGGGCTTTAGTAATGGACTACATTCACATTGGGATGGTCTTTTCTGAACTGCTCAGCCTTTTTTCCGCCAATATTGGTATTGTAACAGAGGAGATCCTGCAATTCTTTCAGACCTTCAATGGGTTTCAGACTTTTGACTTCAGTATTGGAGATGTCCAGGTACTTCAGCTTATACAAGCCTCCCAAGATCTTGATACTTTTCACAGGTGTCCCGGCGCATCTGAAGTCCTGCAACTCTGGTAGTGAGCCTATGAACTCTATGTCTTCCAGAGGAGAATCCATTAGGTGAAGGACCCTAAGCTTTTTGAGTTGGCCTATCTCATTGATATTATTGATAGGGTTTCGGGTAAGTTTGAGTTCCCGTAATGTTGCCAGATCCTTGATGGGGCTGATATCAGTGATCTGCGTTCGTTCACAGGAAAGAACCTCTAGCTTGGTAAACTGCTTGAGGGGTTCCAGGGTGTAAATTCTATCATTCTCACGTATGGACAAAGATTCCAGATTAATGATGGTATGCAGCATTTTCTGATCCGGATAATTGTCAAATTCAAAGATGTCCCTGAAAATATTCTGCCATGCATTGGGTAACTGCTCCCACCAATTTCTTAACACTGGCGTTTTGAACACAATGAGGGCATCTGTCTTCAAATACCTTACCTGTGGGATTCCTATAGGAGTGAAATCGCAATAAACGGTTTCCAGATTCCTTAGCCCTTCTATGGGGGTGAGGGTTTCTATTTGTGTATCATCTACTTCTAGTACTTTCAGATTTTGAGCACTGATAAGGGGAAGCAAAGATTGTATGTTGGTCTTATTACAATTGAGGTATTTTAAGTTTCTCAGGTCCTTAAGAGGTTCCAGGGAGCTTATTTGCGTTCCCGCCAGATTCAGTTCCTGCAACTGGCTTAACCTGGAAAGAGGTGCCAAGTCTTGTACTGGAAGCCCTTCAGCATTCAGCTTTTTGAGATTCACGAGCATATGCACAGGTCCAAGGCTATTGATATCTGGATATTGAGCCAGGTTCATTTCCTCTATTCCGGTCAGGGAGTGGAGCTCTTCCCGACTAGGGTAAGTAGAAAGCTGAGCCTTACTCTGTAAGACTGTTTTCCATGAAGCACTCAAGTCGTGCCACCAAGCCTCAAGAATCTCCG
>JBCDBC010000582.1:0-4395 GCA_039184535.1 Bacteroidota bacterium
CAGAAGAATTAGCCTCATCCATGATCAGAATTTGCGGATTACGTAAGATAGCCCTGGCAAAGGCGATCATCTGTTTTTCTCCAGCAGACAGGTTATTTCCTTCTTCCCCTACCTCCTCATCCAGTCTGCCAGCAAACTCAGAAGCTCCTATCAGGTGAAGGGCCTGCTGAATTTCCTGATCAGTAGCATCAAGCTTACCATATCTCAGGTTCTCTCTGAAGGTTCCTGCAAAGAGATGAGGCGTTTGCAGGATGATCCCTAGCTGACTACGGAAGCTATCCAGCTTCCTTTCTCGATAATCTACTCCATCTATTAAGAGCTCTCCCTTTCTGGGTTCGTAAAAACGGCAAACCATTTTGACCAGGGTACTCTTTCCGCTACCAGTAGCGCCTACTATAGCCACCGACTGACCTGCGGGAATGTGTAGATTAAAGTCATTCAGAATGGGGTTAGCCTCATTATAAAAGAAGTCTACAGACTTAAATTCTATATCTCCTTTTATTGAATGATAGGGCAGTACCCCTTCCTTATCCTTAATGGCTAAGGGCTCATCTATCAGGGTGAAAATTCTTTCTCCTGCTGATAGACTATCCTGAGCTATGGCATAGTAGTTAGTGATATCATATATGGGCTCGAAAATCATTCTGGCATAACTAAAGAAAGCCGCCAAAGTCCCTATAGTAATGCCTATCTGGGCTTCTATGGTTAGGTGTCCTCCCAGGTAGATAACCAGAGCTGCAGCCACAGATCCTGTAATCACCACTATAGGGTTATACATGGAAGAATAGAATGAAGACCTGAAAGCGACATCTCTCAATTTCTCACTTACTTGTCTGAAGGTACTACTGGCTCTTTCTTCCTGCACAGTGGTTTTATTCACCTCCAGCCCATTAATATGTTCTGTCAAGTAAGCTGCCATCTCACTGTATGTCTTTCTGGCTTTTCTGGCATATCCTATCAGTAAGCTTCTGACCTTGATAGCTAGAAATAGCAACACCGGAATGGTTCCCATCACTATGAGTGTGAGCCGCCAGGAGTACCAAAACATGATAGATAAGCTGACGATGATCATAAAGACCCCATAGATGAGGTCCACAAAGCCCCAGGAGATCACTCGGGCTACTTTTTTTACATCAGCTGTGACACGTATGCTCAGATGCCCAATGGCAGATCTATCATAAAAAGAGTAGGACAGGTACTGTAGCTTCTTGAACATTTCATTTCGCAGGTCATAAATGACAAATTCCTTCAGCTTACCGGCCATTCTGATAAAGACCGCTATGGACACTACTAGCAAGGAATAGGTAAGTAGGAACAGGCCTACATACAGCCAGAATCCTTCAATGTTAAACATGCTGGAAGCTTCTTGCCCCATGGCTACCACATTAGGGGTAATCCACTTATCTATGAAGTTTAGCCATATGACGGGCAGCATGGCCTCAGCTGATGCCGCCAACAGAGTGGAAAGAATAAGTCCGTAAAACCAGCCATCATAGCGCATAGTATGCTTGAAGATGCGCTTCATGAAGGCACCAAATCCTTTCCGCTTCTGAAAATCCTTCTCTCCAAATGTTTGTTCTGTACTCATTGGGTAAAAAGGGTTATTAGTTTGGTAAAGTTTGTATATCAGATTCTACTTCAGTTTGTATGCGATGTATCTCCTGGTAGTAGCCAGGGATACCTTCCAGTTCTTGAGCGGTTCCACTCTGTACCAGTTCTCCCTTATCCATGACCAGAATTCTATCAGCTTGCTGGATAGAGGTGATTCTGTGAGAAATGATCAAGGTGGTCTTTCCGCGCATAGGGGTAGCTAATGCTCTAAAAATGGCTTGCTCTGTCTCCGTATCAACAGCAGAGGTAATGTCATCCAGTACCAGGATATCAGGATCTGTTAACATGGTTCTAGCCAGAGCTACACGCTGTTTTTGTCCGCCTGATAAGGTTACTCCTTTCTCCCCTACTATGGTTTTGAAGCCATCAGGAAAGATCTGCTTGATCTCACCTATCTGTGCCATCCCTGCTACTCTTTCTACTTCATTGTAGGTAGCAGCAGGTCGCTTGTAGGCTATATTCTGCTTGATAGAAGTAGAAAAGAGGAAAGCCTTCTGAAGGGCTATCCCTATTTTGGCTCGCAGAGAAGGCCTGGAGTAAGACACCAATGGTTGACTGTCCAGGGAGATTTTTCCTGATGAAGGTTCATACAGTCTCAGCAAAAGCTTGATGAGGGTAGACTTACCTGCGCCAGTAGGCCCAATAATGGCTACCCGTTCACCAGGCTTGATTTCAAAGCTGATATCTCTAACAGCTTTTTCTTCTCCTTCCTCATAACCGAAGGTTACTTTGTTGAAGACGATATGCCCTTTTAATGGCGGGACAGGTACTTCTTCATAATCTTCAGGCTCAGCTTCCATAATTTCTGAGACCCTTTTCATGGCCACTACAGCCATTCCCATTTCTGACAGTACCCTTCCCAGATCCCTCATAGGCCAGGCTATCATGTTGATATAGGTGTAGAATCCCAGGAGTTCACCTATGGTGATTCTGCCTTGTATAACAAAATAGCCTCCAACCATCATGGAGACTAAAATTTGCAGAAAGATGAGGAAATCTGTCATGGGCCAGAACAGCGTATGCAGCCAGTTCTGCTTTAGCCCTTTTTCCCGTTTTCGTGCATTCTGCTCCCTGAAGCGGTTGATCTCATATTTTTCGTTGGCAAAGGCTGATACGACCCTGATGCCATTCAGATTTTCCTGAACCAGGTTGTTTAGCTTATCCGTTTCTTTCTCATGCTCAGCCCACACTACTTTTTCCTTCTTAAAAAAGATGAAAGCGGCTATGCACACGATAGGTGCTACTATGGTACTGATGAGCGCATACTGCCAATCTACAATGGCCATCATACTGAAGGCAAAAGAATAGATAGCCAGTATGCGTACCATAGCTATCAGCTGGCCTTGCAAGAATCCCTTAATGGTATCTATGTCTCCGGTACACCTTTGAATAAGTTCTCCCCTTGTTATCTTGGAAAAGAAAGACAGAGGCAACTTTTGGATGTGGGAAAATGCCTGGTCTCTGATCTGCTTAGCCGCTTTTTCTGCACTATCAGCTTTCAGCGCATTAGCTATGAAGAGGGTTATCCCTCTGAAAATAGAGACTATCACATAGGCCAGGGCCATGATGACAAGCATCTTAGCCAGACTTGCTGAAGAATAGTCCGGTAACAGCCACTGGAAAAAGCGGGCTATCACATCATCAGAAGTTCCATTTCCAGAAGCTCCTATGGCAGGCGTGATGACCTGGTCCACTACTACTGTCAGTATCTTGGGCTCTATACTCCTAAACCCAATGGAAAGAATTAATAAAAGGGCAGAACCAATGTATGCCCATTTATAGGTATCCAGAAACTGGATGACCGATCGTAAAGGTGAATTCATATTCTTTAGGCTTTGGATTTGTGAAAGTTAGGTAGAAGCAATCTGTATCAAGTAAATGTCCTAAAGTGAGGAAAAGTAGTAGGGTAATTCACTTTTTTGTCCTTTTATACTTAGGTATGATGTATGAGTAAGCAATCGTAAGAAAAGAGGGGATAATTAAGCTAATTCAAGCTTTCATTTTATCCATTTAATCGTTACATTCTGAAACGAGAATAATGCGAAAATTACGATTTGTGGAAATGAGCAATTGAGGGGATACATTCTTAGCTAAGCAAGAATGTAAGAATAATGGTCTTTTACTTTAAAGGAGAGAAGTCGAAATTGAGTATAACATTTTCTGTACAAGGTTGTATACTAGTTTATACGGAAAGCTTTACTCTCAAGAACATTTCGATCTTTTTTCCGTAAAAAAAGAGGTAATTGTTTCGCACAATTAAATGTTTGTTCAATCAGGCATAGTCTTTGATTAGTAAGATTGAATAATCTCCCTGTAGCTTCGTTCAACTTATACACCTGTTAACATCTACTAACTTGCTTTTAACTTTTTGTTAAAACTAAAAGTAGAGGTTAAGTAAAGCTAAATCTTTATCTTACAGAAAAAGATCTAGTAACATAAAATTGTAGAATAGGTAGTAGTTTCTCATATTTCTTAGGTTAGGTGGGGCCGCCAAAATGCAATGCAATTCGGCGAGCCCTTTTTTCTTTCTCCCTCTCCAAAGCCTTTCCGTAAGATTTTTCCCTTTTTGTAAGATTATTAGGCCTAATTCCTAAAAGATTGTGATCACCGCTAAGGGTGTAAAAGCCCATAATAGTCCATTCAATGTTGATTTTGAGGATTTTACTTGAAATCACCTCTTTTGAAAGGGTGATGAATAGCTAAATGTATGCATGTAATGGGTAGGTAAAAATCCAATGTCCCTCTTTGACAACACCTTCTATCTTGCAATTGATTAAATAGTTA
>JBCDBC010000583.1:0-4388 GCA_039184535.1 Bacteroidota bacterium
CAGCTTTTCATATCCATGAAAGCCCCCCAGGATAGCTCCTGTAACGGCCCCCACCGTATCATTATCACGACCATAGTTTATGACAAATTCCAGGGCTTGCTGGAAATCAAAATCTGCATATAGAATGGCAGCCAGATTGATCATATGAATTTCCCCTGCATGAAAAGGATAGTCCTGAGTCCGCTGGTCCAGTAGCTCATAGGCTTTTTGCAGGCTAGCTTTATCAGCTATAGATTTCTGTGCTACTCCTCTACTTACGCCCTGCGTGTCCAATGCTTTTGCCTCTGATATCAAATAGCGTACATCTTTCCAGATTCTGTAACTACTTCTTCCTACAAGTCTACTTTCAAAGTAGTTTTGCGGATCTACTTCTGAAAGAACAGCCAGTACAGAACCCTGAGTAGCATTGGGATTCATAGCTTCAGCCATCATGGCAGCAGTTAAAGCTGTAATATCCCTTGCATATCCCAGGTCAAAAATGGACAACTGGAAGGCGGAATTATACGCTCTTACAGGCTGTCCAGGATAAGGTAGTCCTAACATAGGCGAGTATAGGAGACCTGCACACACCATCTCTCCCCCGTAAAATCTGTGGAGGGCATCCAGGTAGTCATCCATTTCTCTATCTACATAAGGCTTAGCCACTACTGCCCATTCCTGTAGCCAGGCCATTCTTCTCACCCTTTCTTCTATGGGTCTTGGATCAAAGGTGTCTGTCTCCAGCAGATCATCTACCTCCTTCTCATATTGATCTGTGATATGCTTGGCAAAATGTCGCGGATTAGGTCCTTTCTCACGATAAAAAGTAGAAAATTCATCCAGCATATACAGGCCCGTGAGGTATTTCCAGCGTGTATCATCCGTAGTTCCTCCTGCTCGCAGGTTTACGTCCCATATTCCTTCAGGAGAGGGCTCACGTACCATATCATCCAGTCCCTGCACAAATCCATATTCCACATTAATGCTGTAGCGAGACCACATTTCCGTAGGAGCGCCCATAGCATCTCCTATGGCAGAACCTACTAATGAACCCAGCACCTTATCGTATAAGGTATCCCTTGACATCTGCGCGTAGGGAAGTTCTGCCTGGATTAGAGAATCAGGTTGAACAGCCATTAAGGAGGGCTGGTCATCAGGAAACCGACAGGAATCCATCAGAAAAAACAAGATGACAGAGACAAAAATAAGGCGCTTCATATACTATTTTATTTTACCAGTCATAATCCATTTTTCTGCAAGTTGCATCATCGCTATTCTTGCAGGTAGGTCTGCTTCCAATGGTAATTGAGCTACTCCCAAAATCCTCCTCAGAATTTCCGTTCCTGCAAATCCACACATAAGGGGTTCATCCACCTGAATAGAGGAAGCGTACCATACGGGAATTTGATGTATGACTGACTGATCCTGTTCGGATAAGACCATATGAGCAACTAACACGCCAAGATCAAATTCTGGCATTCCGGGGAAGCTAAACTCAGGATCTATCACCTTTAAGCCTTCTGAAGTTCTCACCCAACTCCCCGGATAAAAGTCTCCATGGACCAAAACAGATCCTCTTGACAGGTATTTTTCCCCTAACTGAGTGATTTTCTCCTTTAAGGGAGTATTTTTCTTGTAAGAAAGAGAAGCTTCCTGAAGTCCCGGTAATATGCTATCCAGATCCATCCCATTGTCTTCCTGAAATGGAAAGTGGAAAATGTGTTCATGATTCAGGACACGCATGGCCTGATTATCAGGATATTCAGCCCCACTAATTTGATGGAGGCTGGCAAGGTAGTTTACCGTTTCCCTTAATTCTTCTTGAGAAATTTGCCCACCATTCTTATACAAAAACATATAGTCAGCTCCTTCCCCTAGATCCCCCAACATCATCATGAAGTTTTCAGGGCTCATAGCCAATAACTCCGGAGAAAACTTTCTTAAAAAAGGATTGTAGGCTACTTCCTGAAAATAGGTAGCCTCCACCTGATTTCGCTCGACTGGAGCTGCAATTTGAGGATACTTTTCTACCCAAGGTCTAGCCTGCTTGAGAATGAAACTTCTCTTATTGGTTCGGACCCTTAGCACATAGTTCATATTCCCCTCTCCAGGCCTTTCCACCCATTCTGGAGATTCTCCATCATGAAGCCAACCCTTTTTCAAAAGGAATTGAGAAATGCCCTCAAGGTTAGTATCTAAATAGTATGAGTTTGGGAAGAGCTGGTGGAATTGATTCTTTAATTCATCCATTCTGGAAGTATTACCTGTTACAAATATAAAATCTCCTTCTACAGGAAACTACCTGCCGCTTACAGTAAGTCTACAAGAAATTTCAATCGAAACTGCTAAGTTAAATTAGTTTCCATTTCGGATTGTCCCACATACGTCAGATAGCACTTATGGAATACATACGAGGGAGGTACAACGGAAACGACCTATTTCCAGAAATACAGTTCCCAAAGAAAATTACGGGGATTTCCTATATTCAATTAATCAACTAGTAATCGCCTTATCATGAGCAATGCAACAGACCCTTACATCGATCCTGATTCTTCAATTGAGATAGACTATTCAAATGAGGAAGCCTTACTCGACGCGGCAGAAGCTGTGGATCGATCCGTTTCTCCTCCATCTATGACCCGTTCTTTAGGTATGGACCTAAAAAGTATGGTTACCCTGATAGAGACCCTTCCACTTGAGGATGGGAGGTTTTTTAAGTCAGAGGAAGGACTTCAGAAGAAACAAATTTACATTCATCATACTGCTGGCTGGGGGGATCCTGTGGGTAACTTACATGGATGGAATAATGCCAATAATCAAGTGGGTACCTGGTGCCTAATAGCTGGAAGAAGAATTCACAGAAGACATCAGCATACAGATGGACATGTCTATAGAGCTTTTTCTTCTAGGGATTGGGCATGGCATTTAGGCGTTAGCACCTCTAATTCCAGACAGCTAAACAAAGAAAGCATAGGCATAGAGCTTTGTAGCTTCGGCCCCCTGAGAAAGATCAGTGATAATGAGTTTGCTCCAATTAATCCACAAGTCTCAGCTAGATTCACCGCTGATCAGGTTACCGTGTATGATGCTTCTAATGGATACCCTGATGGATATAGAGGCTATCATTACCACGAAAAGTATACAGAGGCTCAGTTAGAGGCTCTGGAGAATATTCTTTCCTATCTCTGCAGCACCTACAATATTCCTACAGATTACAAAGGGGATCAAATGTTTGATGTAGACCAACGTGCCTTAGACGGAGAACCAGGCATCTGGAGCCACACTTCCGTAAGAGGACTTAACAGGCATAATAAGTATGAAAAGTATGACTGTCACCCACAGCCAGAACTGATCAGTATGCTGAAGGGCCTTAGTCCTGTAGCCTAACAAATAAGCAAGAAATAGTCTTTTATGCCCTGATGGATCATGTATTCCGGCAGGGCATACTTTTTGTTTTTATTAGGGGAGGAAGCTGTCTATTTTTATTAATACTGAGTTTCGCTGGTTATATCTCTTGAGAAAGCGCTATACATAGCTATGAAAAAAATCATATATTATCAGTTATAACAGTTTTAACGTAAACTCATGCGACTCCCCCAATCTTCCCGAAGACGGGAGAAATCTACCCTACTTTCTGATTTGACACCATATGCTGGTCCCTGGGGAAAAAGAGAAGTTCTTCACCTATTGAGAAGGACCACCTTCGGGACTAAGAAAGATGATGTTGAAACGCTACTCAATCTCAGTCTAGAATCAGCACTTGATATCCTCTTCACGCAGGAAACTACCCCTTCTCCTCCGGTAAATGAGTATCAGCAACAGCGTGCCGACCCAGAGGTCCCTGAAGGACAAACTTGGATAAATGCTGCCTGGGTAGGAGGAGACGGTACCGTAGACTGGCTGAGAATGATGACCCTCAAAAACTGGTGGAGTCAGCAGATTTATAATCAGTCATTAAGCATTCACCAGAAACTGATCTTCTTCCTCCAGTCATTTGTAACTAACAATTACTCTGGAAGCGGAAATCCTCATCAGTGCTACTACCATTTTATGCTCTTCTTTAACAGGGCTTTTGGTAGCTACAAAGAATTCATTAAAGAGGTAACCATTCTCCCTCTGACATTGAGTTACCTGAACGGAAATGTAAATGTAGTAGGTTCTCCAGATGAAAATTATGCGAGAGAGCTACAGGAGCTTTTCACCATAGGAAAGGGTCCAGACTCAGGCTATACAGAGGAAGATGTAAGGGAGGCTGCTAGGATTCTCACCGGTTGGACCTATCCATGGCCCCTAAACCAAACCCAGTTTCTGGCCTTCAACCATGATACCGGAAATAAGCAGTTCTCAGAATTCTATGGAAACAGAACCATTACTGGAAGAGCAGGTCAGGCCGGTAGAGATGAGCTGGA
>JBCDBC010000584.1:0-4383 GCA_039184535.1 Bacteroidota bacterium
GTAGCTAGAAAGCTCTTAATTTTGACCTATACACTTTGGAAAAATGATACTGTCTTCGACCCAAATTATGGGGCAAAGGCAGCATAAATATTACAGAAACCTATGCGGTGGAACTTGACTTTTAACACAGTACCTTTTTTGGCTAAGGAAAAAAGTAACTCACGCTGAAGGCGACGAAGCACTGGTGAAGTGTATTCCTTAAAACGAGAATCAGTTCTTGCAAACTAAGTCTTTACGAAGTCGAAGGGTAATTACATAGATATATCTCCCTGAAGGTCTCGTCTCTTATTAAAGTCAAAGAAATCCTCATCCTCAAAATGCCTCATATTTGTATGAATATGGTTAGTATTGCACTCCTGTTTATGCAAAACCAAGCGGACAGTATGGGTAAAATTTCTGCCGTCATCATCACTAAAAACGAAGCTGAGAACATTGGTCGCTGCCTCCAGTCATTGCAAGGAGTAGCAGATGAGCTGATAGTGCTGGACGCATTTAGTGAAGATGATACAGTAGAAACAGCTACTGCCTTAGGGGCACGTGTGATCCAAAGAGAGTGGCAGGGCTTTTCAGCAAGCAAAAACTTCGCGAATAGCCAGGCTACTCACAACTATATACTTTCCCTGGATGCAGATGAGGAGCTTTCAGAAGAACTAAGAGAAGCTATATTAGATGTTAAACCCACGCTTACAGGCGCCTACTCTTTTAACAGGCTAACGGCTTATGCTGGTAGATGGATTAAGCATTGTGGATGGTATCCTGATGTAAAGCTTAGGGTATTCCCTAAAGAAGGCACCCAATGGGAGGGAGAATATGTACATGAGACCTTGAAGTTTCCTCAAAACATAGCGGTTAATCATCTAAAAGGAGATCTATATCACTACTCTATCAAGTCCGTAGAAGATCACCTGGAAAGAATTAATAGATACACCAATCTCTCCGCTGAAGAGATGTTTCAAAGAGGCAAGCAGGCTAGCTGGGTGAAACTTTACCTTAGTCCTTTTTACCGTTTCTTCAGTATGTATGTACTTAAAGGAGGCTTTCTAGATGGATACGCAGGATATCAGATCTGCAAAATCTCTGCCTTCGCTACTTATTTACGCTACGCCAAACTGCGGGAAAAGCATAGACTCAACACTAAGGGATCATGAAGCATATCTGCTTTTTCAATAGTATGAGGTTTTGGGGGGGAGGAGAGAAACTGCACCTGGAATATGCGTTGGCCTTTCTGGAAAGAGGGTATCAGGTAACACTTCTCTGTGATAAAGGCTCCCCTTTGGCAGAAAAAGCACGGAATACAGGTTTGATTTTATCCTTTCTCTCCGTAAAAAATCTCTCTTTCCTGAATGCCTTCAAGGTCAGAAAGGTGGCCTCCTTTTTTCAGGAGAGAGAAATAGATACGGTCATTTTTTCTTCTTCTCAGGACACTAAACTGGCCAGTCTGGCAGCAGAAAAAGCCGGTCTAGACCGGGTGGTTTACCTTAGGGGACTGGCCGTTCCAGTTAAAGGGAGCTATATAAACAAGCGAGTCTTCAGTTCCATCCTCACACACATAGTGGCTAACTCTGAAGAAACGAAGAGGAGGCTCCTGCAAAACCTCACAGACCCAGAAATTGAGAAAAAGGTCTCCGTAGTCTATCACGGAATAGAAACTAAAGACTTCCTAACCCATAAACCACATACACTTCCTGCTATCAAGGAAAACGCTCAAGGCGTTATTCTGGGGAATGCAGGAAGATTAACAGAGCAAAAAGGCCAGCTTTACCTGATAGAGCTTGCTAAAAGACTGAAAGCGAAGGGCGTGGACTTTACCCTCTTCATAGCCGGTACCGGAGAGTTACAGGAGAAACTAGAAGAACAGATAACGATACATGGACTTGAGAAAGAAGTGATCTTACTGGGCTTTGTAGAGGATATGAAGTCCTTTATGCAGAGCCTGGATGTCTTCATCCTCTCCTCCATGTGGGAAGGTTTTGGCTACGTATTAGTGGAAGCCATGATAGCAAGGAAAGCCGTACTAGCCTTTGATGTGTCCAGTAATCCGGAGATTGTCAGCCAGAATGAGACAGGCTTCCTGGTACCGCCTACAGACATGGATCAGTTTACCGCTAAGGCAGTGAAGCTAATAGAAGATACTGACTTGAGAATAAGCATGGGCAAGGCGGGTAAACAGCGCGTACTGGATAAATTTGAGCTTAGCGAAAGGATAACAGAATTTGAGCAAGTACTGCTAGGAAATCCTGCATAATATGATATTCTTGAGGGTGAAATATTGGCTGGTATGAGAAGTATCCCCTCTCAATATATTGAATATACTTACCTGGGACTGTTTATCATCCTGATAATCGCTATCCCCATCAGTAAGGCCCTGGCCTCCGTAGCTATGGGAGTATTGGGTGGCCTGTCCCTCCTGCACCTGCTGACCAAGCCTAAACAAATCCTCCCCACCTTTACCGCCTGGCCACAGATTCTGGCCTTAATGCTACCCTTCTTCTTTTTCGGCCTGAGTCTGCTGTATACAGATGATATGCGTGCCGGGAGGAGGTTTTGGCTGATACAGAATGCCCTATTTATAGTAGCCGGCTTGGTGATTGTACATGCTGAGCTAGTTCAGAAATATTATGTGCTCCTCCTCAAGGCACTAATATATACCACCAGCTTTACGGGGATGGTAACCATGTTATTTTACTTTCTCCCAGAATCGCAAGCCATGACTTTGGCTGAGTTTGGCCAAAGTCTGGGGATGAAAGAGTACATTCTCCACACCAAAAGAGAAGCCTTTGGGGTCTATAGCCCTTTCATCGTACGACTTCAGCAAAGTAACCTGATCAGCATTTCTATTCTCTCAGCCATTTGGTTGCTGGCTAAGGGGAAGGTGTCCCGGAACATGCTGGTCTGGGTAGCTATTTTGCTGGCAAGCTCTCTGGTCCTTGGAGGAAGAGGAGGGCAGTTGGGATTATTAGCCGGACTTGGAGTCTGGTTGATTTCATGGGGAATCAGAAAATTCTCTCCACGAATGGAACCTACATTAGGAGAATGGGGTGCAAAGATCTCCATAGGGATAGGGAGTCTGGTCATACTTACACTCCTGCCTATAGCCGCTAATTATGCTCTACCATCTGTACAAGAACGCTATAACCAACTCTTGTGGGAGATAGACACCTTCTATAATGGAACCTATATGAATTATGACTACGTCCACTTCACGGGTATCAGGCGTATAGTGTCATACCAGCATACATGGGAGGCCATCACCCAAAACCCCATTTTAGGTGTGGGGGTAGGAGATTACCAACAAACCCTAGAAGAAATTTACGCTCAGGACGAGTTTGACTTCCCCGTCAATGGCCATAACCACCTTCTATTTCTCTGGTTAAATACCGGTCTCATCGGATTACTGGCTTTTCTATTAGGGTGGGTTTACTGGGCATATAAAATTCTTCAGAGCAGTAGCTGGGAGGATAACACGCAAGCTGTGTCCATAATTACGTTTTTTCTTACCATCATGATGTTTGATATTATGGTGACCCAAATAGACACGATGATTCAACCATTCATCATGGGAATCATAGCTGTGGTCGCGAATATTAAGCCTTCTGCAGCGGCCTAAGCCTTTGGCACACTATCTGCAAAACACCCTATACAAGCTAATTCATTCTTTACTTACTCTATGAAGAAATTCTTTTTATTATCCGTTAGCCTGATGTTAGGGCTATTTATGAGTCATGAAAGTATGGGACAGGAAGTAGAAGGTGCTTCCAGTCAACTGAACAGGATCACAGTAAGCGCGGGAATTTCATTTATCCACTTTGATAACTTTGTGTACAACGGGAAGACGGTACCGGTAACTCTCTATGCAGATTATAACTTGACCGACTGGTTTACTGCTGGTATTTTTGCTGGTTACCAACGTTTTGAGCTGGTTCCTTATAAGGAAATAGACATGCGATTTGGCGCCAGAGCTACTGCAAATCTTTTTCCCATCATTAATAAGCTGGGAGGTACAAACCTAACCCAGGACAAACTAGAACCCTATGTGTCAGTCATGCTAGGTGCCGCTTCTTTAGCGGAGCGTGAGTATGAAGGGAAGCTTATCCAGAGAAATATACAGTTTACTGGAGGTACAGTCGTAGGAGCACGTTTTCACCTACATGATCACATAGCCATCTACGGGGAAGTAGGAAGAAGTGTATTTAACACCCTCCTGACCACGGGAGTCAGTGTGAAATTATAAATTCAACCAATAATTGAGTTTCAGGATAAGGGCCCTAGAGCGAATCCTGAATACATCAGTGAAATAGTTATCAGTATACACCAGAAACAGATCTGATACAGGCTTAAACCGCCACTGAAAGCGGGCGTTGATGTTGAAGTTTTCTATCTGAC
>JBCDBC010000585.1:0-4383 GCA_039184535.1 Bacteroidota bacterium
AATTGCACGAATTGGGGGTGGGAATCTTATACTTTTATATAAGGAATGATATCTTTACAGCAGGAAGTATAGTCCATGCCCCAATCCCTGATAACTGATCCCTTGAAAGATCCTCTGGGACAAGCTGTCCTGGATTACCAACTCGGTATAAGAGGAGAAGAAATCCGTGTGTATTCAGACATGGCAGAGGATGATATTATCCCTGTGGAACACCTGTTTAGAGGTTGGGGAGATATGCCTGCCTGGGAACAAACAGCCCTGAATACCTGTGAAGGAAAGGTACTAGACGTAGGGGCAGGAGCAGGTACTCATTCCTACATTCTCCAGCTTATGGGACTAGAGGTGACTGCTATTGATATTTCTCCCGGAGCTGTGGAGGTGATGAAGGAGAGAAGGATTAAAAAGGCGTTTCACCAAGACTTCTTTACCATGCCTCCCGCTACCTATAATACGCTATTGTTAATGATGAATGGAGTAGGGATGGTAGGAACCATAGCGGGCCTAAGTACCTTTCTGGAGAGAGCTAAGGATTTTCTGTCTCAGAATGGGCAAATCATTATGGATTCTTCAGACCTCATTTACTTATTTGAGGACGAGGAGGAAGCCTTGGCTCAGGAGAAGTACTACGGAGAAGTTACCTACCACATGGAATACAGAGAGGCCAAGGGAGACTCCTTTGACTGGCTCTTTCTGGATGCAGAAACCCTCATGGAATTCTCACAAATGCATGGCTATAAATGTAGACTTCTTTATGAAGGCCCGCATTATGAGTATTTGGCCAAGCTGACATTGGTTTAGGTCCCCAATGCGGACTAAATGATGGATATAGTTTTAGACTTAGGTAGGCTGAAAAAGAAAGAAGCCCCTGCTCCTAAGGTACTTTCTGCCCATATTCTTCCATCATGTAGTTTCACAATCCTGTCTGCATTAGCCAATCCTATCCCATTTCCTGGAAACTCCTGCTCATTATGAAGTCTTTGAAAGGGGGAGAATAGTTTATCAGCGTATTGTATGTTAAAGCCTACCCCATTATCATGGATGGCGTAAATGATTTCATGGCCATTGTCCTCAGCAGTAATACTGATTTTAGACTCTTCACGGGCGGAGGAGTATTTGAGTGCATTAGAAATTAGGTTTTCCCAAAGCTGAATAAACATATTCTCATCAGCATAGCAGGCTGGTAGTTCCCCTAAACTCCAAGAAACTTTCTGTGAGGGATGGCTATGCTTAAAGGCCTTCAGAACCTGACGAACGACTCTTTGGGAATCAATCCAGCATTTCTCTGGTTTTTTATTTCTGCTTTTGGAGTAGGCGAGGAGTTCATCAATCATTTTCCCAAGTCTTCTGCCAGCCAGGGTTACCCTATCCAGAAAATCCTTTCCTTTATGTGAGAGGTTGTCTTTTTCATCCTCTTGTACCTTATACACATAGGACAGGATATGCCTGACAGGGGCTCTTAGATCATGGGAGGTAGAGTAAATAAACTGCTCTAATTCTCTATTCGCAATGATCTTTTTATTCTCCTCTTCTTTTTCTTTGGTTACGTCTACTGCGACAGCGATCACTTTAGTTGTATTTCCCCTGGAGTCAGATTCAAACACAGAGTAGTTGGCAGATAACCAGACTACTTTTCCATCTTTTCTAATTAGTCTTCTGATGAGATTAGCTGTCTCCCCTTCTGCCAACTTGGGGAGAACTTCCTCATAAAATCTATTTGCTTTTTCTATGTCCTCAGGATGAATGCAGGGCCTGGTAAGGCTTTCTTCCCTGTGGGCGATTTCCTCTTCAGTGAACCCTAGAAAGCGGAATACTTTCTGATTGATGAAAGTGGTTTTGCTGTTTTCCAGGTCATAGAGAAAGATGATTTCAGGAGAAGTAAGCAGAATTCTCTCCTGAAAATATAAAGCCTGTTTCAGCTGTTTATTTGATTCTGTCAGGGCTACTTCAGCCAGTTTTTTCGCATTGATGTTTCTGGCAATTCCCATTACGGTACTCACCCTGCCATTTTTATCTTTTTCGAAGATGCTTTCGAGAGATTCCAGCCAGACATAGGTCTCCCTCAGTTTGCTATACATCCTATATTCCAGAGTGGCTATTTCTCCATCCTGAAGACCGGGTAGTGTATGGGCGTGGTGGTGGGATACTTTTTCCAGATCATCTGGATGCACCAGGATGGTAAGCAAACTGTTTCCCAATTCCTGAACTTCTCTCTCAGTATATCCTAATTCTGAGAAGAGGGACTTATTTGCATAGATGTTTCTCTGATTGATGATGTCGAATATATAGAGAATATCTGGAGAAGTATCCATGATCTTATCACGGAACTGAAGAGTTTGTTTAAGCTCGTACCGGATATTCCTTGAATCATGGATGTCTTTTGTGATTCCTAAAATACTTCCATCTTCCAGCTCCTTACATAAGGTATCTTCCAGCCATATATATTGGTTGTTTCCTGTTAGGTATCTGTAGTCAGCAGTTACTGGGAAATAAGCAGGAGAAGTAGACCTAAAGACTTCCATCCTATCTTCATCCTCTGGATGGATCCTGCCTATACTATAAGTCGTTGCATTTTTAGCACTTACCTCTCCCTCCTCAATACGATGAACCGACAGGTATGAACTCGTAAATTGAGTATTGCCAGTAAGTGGGTCTAAGATCCAGGTACATAATTTCCCTTCCTTTTCTCCATATTCGAGTAACTGTCTCTGAAGACTTACCTCTTTTGGAGGTTTGTTAACAGGTGTTAGAAGGTTTACAGATAAGGCTACCTGGTCTTTTTCCAGATATGTACAAGTGATATGTCCCTGTCGGAATCCTAGTTTATCTTCTGGAGAGGTGGTTATGGATAGAGAGATGTCTTTCTCGGTATCTAAACATTCCATCATGGTGTGAGGAAGATGGGCTTCTCCCTCATAGGCTGAGGGTATGATATACCTAAGGTCTTTCCCTATGAACGGTGTGAAATTAAAATGGCTCGTTTCGTTCGAAGGCTTGTTGGCATATATACATGTGAAATGAAGATTTTCTTTAGAAACCAGCTTGAATATGGACACTTTGATTGGAAGCCGATTAAGGAGGCCTTCCAACGATCGGGAGGATGTTAGGGACATAATTTACCTTTGTGTCATAACGGAGAACTAATATTATTGTTGAAAAATACAAAAATCGAACAGTGCTATAAAAGACCTAGAAGATATATGGCTAACAATCTTATAAGGTTAAAGCTTCTCTAATCCACATTTATGACTTCTTGGAAAGAGGGAAACAAACTTTTAGATCAATAAATCTTCGAATAAGTAAGCTGAATTACTTTTCCTAATCCACATTATATCCTAGATTGGCAGCAAACATCATGAGACTATGTTATCCAGAATCAATCCTACTTCTACCGCCGCTTGGCAGGCCCTCTCTGACCACTTCCAGTCCATGGAAGGAACCCATATGAAATCCCTCTTTGGAGAGGATTCTGATCGATTTGAGAAATTCTCTCTGACATTTGAAGATATCCTACTGGATTTCTCCAAGAACATCATCACAGAAGAAACGATGAAGCTCTTGAGAGACTTGGCAGAAGAATGTCAACTACCTGCTGCCATTACGAGCATGTTCTCGGGAGAAAAGATCAATGAGACAGAGGGCAGAGCTGTACTTCATGTCGCCTTAAGGAATCTGAGTGGAGATAGCATAGAGGTAGATGGAGCGGATATAATGCCGGATGTGAATGGGGTTCTGGCCAAGATGGAGGCTTTCACTACTCAACTTCATTCTGGCACATGGAAAGGGTATACTGGAGAAGGAATCACAGACATAGTTAACATAGGCATAGGTGGATCAGACCTTGGGCCCGTCATGGTAACGGAGGCCCTCAAACCCTACTGGAAAGAGGGAATGAATGTGCACTACGTATCTAATGTAGACGGCACGCACATAGCAGAAACGCTGAAGAAAGTTTCTCCTGAGACTACCCTCTTCATGATAGCTTCCAAGACGTTCACTACCCAGGAAACCATGACCAACGCCCACTCTGCCAGAAGTTGGTTCCTGGAAACGGCTAAGGATGAGGAGCACATCAAGAAGCACTTCGTAGCCTTGTCTACCAACAGGAGTCAGGTAGAAGCCTTTGGGATAGATCCTGAGAATATGTTTGGCTTTTGGGATTGGGTAGGAGGTAGGTACTCCTTATGGTCTGCTATAGGTCTGTCCATAGCTTCTGTCATAGGCTTTGACAACTTCAAGGAGGTACTAAGAGGGGGGCATGAAATGGATCAGCATTTCCGTACCGCGGCATTGGCGGATAACTTACCTGTTACACTTGCCCTCATCGGTCTGTGGTATAACAACTTCTTCGGCGCACAAACGGAGGCCATTCTTCCTTATGATCAG
>JBCDBC010000586.1:0-4377 GCA_039184535.1 Bacteroidota bacterium
GTCAGGGGGGAGGTACGCATGGGCTTATGGGCTTTGTGCTACATCCGGAGTTTGGCCAGCCAGGTTCTCCTAACAGGAACTACTTCTACTTATTCTACAGATACATACCAGAGGGGACTCCCCTCACTACTGAAACCAATAGCTACAGGCGTTTATCCAGATTTGAACTTACGGATGGCACCAATGTAGCTAAAAGAAGTTCTGAGCTGGTCATGATCCAGCAGTTTGTGAGGAGTCGTATACACTCAGGAGGCGGGATGGTCTTTGACAAGAATGGATTTCTATTTATTGGGCTTGGGGATGCCGGGAACTGCTGTGAGCAATACTCAACTCAGAGGCTAGATAGATGGCTACTGGGCGGTATTCTCAGGATAGATGTTGATGAGAAAGGGGGACGCATCAGCCACCCTATCCGGAGACAGCCTGTAAACTATGAGGATTCAGCTACGAAGTTTCCTGACGGTTGGGAAGATTCATATTCTCAGGGTTATTACATACCCAATTCTAATCCGTGGCAGGACCGTTCTGGAGGGACACTGGAGGAGTTTTATGCCTTAGGAATAAGACATGCCTACACCCTCATGTATGATGCACAAAAAGATGAGCTATGGGAAGGAGAGATTGGGCAAAGTACATGGGAAGAAATCAATAAAATTAAGAAAGGCCATAACTACGAATGGCCCTTTCTGGAAGCAGTAAAAGTTCATAGAAGTACCCTGGAGTTTACCCCTAAAAACATCAATGAAGTAACAGGAATCAGACAGGGACCACATGTGAGGTTAAATCGGGCTACCAGTAATTCAGTAATTGGGGGGTTGGTATATCGTGGTGCCAAATTCCCGGCCCTAAGAGGAAAGGTACTTTTTGCTGACCACAGGTCTGGTACCATCTACTCAATTGATGCTAACTCCAAGGGAGACATGACCCAGGATGACATAGACAAGGTCGCTGTCCTGCCTGGAAGTAGTGGAGGGTTTGGAATAGCCAGTTTTGCTACAGATGAGGCGGGAGAAATTTACATAGTGAAGCTAAATGGAGTAACCTATGATCCGGACAAAGAAATTAGAGGAGGAGGAACCATTCATAAGTTAATACCTGACCTTTCTGACTTGAAGGTACCTACCAGGTTATCCCAGACAAATGCATTTGCAAATCTTGAGACCCTTACCCCTTCAGACGGAATTATTCCTTATACAGTTAATTCTCCTTTATGGTCTGACGGGTCTTCCAAGAAAAGATGGATCGTGCTACCTAATAATGGGAAACATGATTCTCCGGAAGAAAAAATAGTCTTTGATGATGATCAACCCTGGAAGTTTCCAGAAGGAACCGTATTGATCAAGCACTTTGAACTTCCTGTGGATGCGAGTAAGCCTACCTTAACCAGGCGGCTTGAAACCAGATTCATTGTTATTGGGAAGAATGAACAGCACTATGGGCTAACCTACAGGTGGAGAACCAATCATAAGGAAGCTGATCTTGTCGTAGATGGAGTGGATGTCAAGGTGTCTGTAAAAGATAAGAACGGAAATACCTCCACTCAAAACTGGTCTATTCCCAGTTCATCAGATTGCTTAACCTGCCATACTAATAATGCCGGTAAAGTACTAGGGGTAAACACTCATCAGCTAAATGGAAACTTCATCTATCCTTCTTCAGGGGTAAATACGAACCAATTAGAGACATGGAGCCATTTGGGAATGTTCAACACAAGCTTGGCAGATCCTACTGATTATCTAAGCTCTGTGCCTTTGACTGCCCAAAATGCCACCACCAATCATAAGATATTCTCCTATCTGGATGCTAACTGTGGGCACTGCCACCATCCTACGGGCGTAGAAGGCGCCTTTGACGCTCGCTTTCATCTGTCCTATGATGCCCGAAAGTTAATTAATCAGGCGGTGGATGGTCCTAACTCCACGGTAGGTGGGGTAGTAGTAAAACCTGGAAAACCTAATGAGTCCGAACTCTTTATTCGGGATAACCTGGTAGGGGGTATAGCTATGCCGCCACTCGCTAAAGAATTAATCGATGAGCCCTACATAGCACAATTGAGAAATTGGATCAATGAGCAGAAAGAGCCAGCCGGATTTGATAGGATAGGGGAGGCGGGCTTCGTAATGGTAGACCATAGCTGGAAAAAAGTCAACCTCCGGAAGAGCTATACCAATCCTGTTGTCATTGCTGGTGGGGTGAGCAATAGGGGCGGGCAGGCGGCCTTTGCCAGGGTAAGGAACATAACGCCAAGCAGTTTTGAGATGAAGGTAGAAGAGTGGGCGTGTATGGACAAAAGACACTTGGTAGAGCAGATTAATTACCTGGTGGTAGAGGCTGGAAGGCATGAGTTAACAAATGGAAAAATACTGGAAGCAGGGATACTGGATGAAGTAAACCATGAATGGAAGACGGAGAGCTTCTCAGAAGCCTTCCCAACTAGCCCGGTTGTGATGGCTCAGATCGTCTCTAATACACAACAAGGCGTAAATATTCGTCTCAATCATAGCCAGGTGAATGCTAGCAGATTGAGCCTGAAAGTTCAAAATGCGAAGAGTGGAGGACTTAGCGAGGAAAAGGTAGGCTGGATAGCGGTAGAGAAAGGAAGCCAGAAAACGGGCTTTGCCTTTGAATCAGGGACTTTCAGAAACGTGAATTCTAACTGGAAGCACCTGACATTTGCACTGGCCTATACTTATAAGCCCCTGTTTTTGGGATTTATAGGAACCTACAGAGGAGGAGATCCAGCTTCCCTCAGATTCGAGGAAGATAAGCTTACCGGAAATGGAGTGAAGGTGTATGTGCAGGAGGATCAATGTCTGGATCCGGAGGTAGTTCACACCAACGAACATATAAACTACCTGGTGTTTGAACGTGCTGGATTTTTGCATGGTAAATCACAAGTTATAGAAAAGAAAGACCAGACGATCAACTTTGCTGCTATCCCTGATAAACAAGTGGGAGATGCTGCTTTCAATCTTTCGGCGTCGGCTTCATCAGGTCTTGGAGTAACATTCAGCATAGTATCCGGGCCAGCTACTGTTTCCGGGAGAAAAGTGAGCCTTACAGGTAAAACTGGAACCGTTAGGGTAAAGGCTTCCCAGGCTGGTAATGGAAACTGGAACCCAGTGGAAGCTATCCGAACCTTTAAGGTGACGGCACCTCCTACTCCCTCTGACTGTGATGGAACAGGCAAAATTACGCTAGATACCTGGAGGAATGTGCCCGGTATGGAAATAGCGGATATTCCCCTAAATAGGAATCCAAAGAGTACCACCGCGCTCTCGATTTTTGAGATTGATCCTGACATGGATGATGAGTATGCGAGTAGGATACGAGGCTACATATGTCCCCCGGCGTCTGGGAATTATACCTTCTGGATTGCTTCTGATGATCATGGAGAACTTTGGTTAAGTACGGATGATAACCCATCCAACAAGCGGAAAATAGCCAATGTAGTAGGATGGACCCCCTACAGGACATGGGACTTCAGAACAGGTCAACAATCCTCAGCCATAAACTTAGAGGCTGGAAAGAAATACTACATAGAAGCACTCCACAAGGAAGGAGGTGGCGGGGACAACCTGTCAGTAGGTTGGCAACTTCCTTCAGGGACTATGGAAAGACCCATTCCGGGTAACCGTCTATTACCCATGAGTGCGTCTTCAGCACAGCAAGGCTTTGTGCCTTTGGAAGAAAACCTGGAGATATCTGCTCAATCCATAAGTATCTATCCTAATCCTGCAAATGGGATGATATACCTCAGTTGGGAAGGGATAGAAGCTACACCTGAGAGCTATCATGTTCGTATATGCGATCTTTCTGGCAAATGTGTAGTGGAGAAAAAACTGCCTGCACAAGCTGCCCAACTGGACGTAAGCCATTTTGCTAAAGGAATTTATCAAGTAATGGTGGAAGCAGGAGAGTATAGACAGGTTTCCAGAATTCTGATAGTAAACTAACAAGGAGTACCAGATAAGCGTGGCTTGATTTAAGTCATGCTTATTCTGGTTTATAAATTACTTCTATGCTTTACCAGGAGGAATGACATTCAAGCTACCAGTGTTGTTCACTTCACTCCCCTCATTGTTCATTTCCCATTGATCTCCCCATCATGATGGCTGTTTCTCTCGAATCTTTGAGAAAACAAATCATCATGAAAAACAGGAAAAGCTTAATTATTGTACTTCTCTCTTTATTCTCATTTCAACTGCTTTCTGCTCAAAATGAAGCAGATGCCATCCTCGGAACCTGGTTATCAGACACCAAGGAAGCCAAGGTGGAGATTTACCAGGAATCAGGCGTTTATATGGGAAAGATTGTTTGGCTGAAAGATCCCAATACCCCAAAGGGTGACCCTAAGACAGATAAGAAAAATCCGAA
>JBCDBC010000587.1:0-4370 GCA_039184535.1 Bacteroidota bacterium
AGCACCATTAGCCGTTACCTTGATCTATTGGAAGGGAGTTTCATCATTCATCGTCTTCAACCTTATTACACGAATATTGGGAAGAGACTAATCAAATCACCCAAGCTATACATCAGAGATACAGGGATCTTACACTATCTTCTCCAGATTCAGGACGAAGAGCAGCTATTAGGGCACATTGCTTATGGAGCTTCATGGGAAGCCTACGTAGTTGAACAAATCAAACGCTCTCTCCCAGAAAGAAGTGAAATGTATTTTTACCGAACACATGCTGGAGCAGAGACAGATTTACTTCTCATGCTTCCTACCGGAAAAAGAATTGCTGTTGAGGTTAAAAGTTCTAATGCGCCCAAAATCACCAAAGGCTTCTATCAAAGTATGGAAGATGTAAAAGCAGACAAGGGGTACGTCATCATCCCTGAAGGAGAATCTTATCCAAAAAGTGAAGAGATCAAAGTCGTAAGTCTCTCCGATTTCCTAACAAAAGATTTACCAGAAGATAGCTTGAGAACAGAAGAATAAGTAATAGGCTTCCATCTCCATAGGTTTGGAGGAGGTCTTCCTATACGTATTTATACGTGCTTTAAGACGGCCTCATATCCCTTCACAGCTACCATATCCTCTACCTGATTGCGCTATATCATAGCTGTATACCTGGCTATGTCGGTGAACATGATGGCAGCGAGGCGGGTTGTGGGCATGTGGGTTATTCTTTAGGGTTTATAAAATTATCTATAACTAATAAGATGATTTTCTTGCTATAAGTATTCAATACATTAGTCCCGGATCTGGGTAAATTCTTCATAAGGTAGATAGCCATTCATGTTTTTCATGAAGTAATCATGTTTGAACAAGAACATACTACCATAACTCCAGCCCCAATCTGCTCGCCATCCCTGGAGTAATTCCATAGCTTTTTCTCGCTCACCTAGTACAGCATATACTCTTGCTTTAAAATATTCAGGACCCCATCCATAATCAGAGAATAGGTTAATTATCTCTTTGGCTTTCTCCTTTTGACCTATGATAACGTAATCTATAGCTACACCAGACAAGTAACGATGGTAATACCAAGAAGTGTACTCCCAAGATTTTTGCTTGTTCCCTTTATAAAAATTGACCAGTGGTTCTCCAAGACTTAAAGATTGCATTGGTTCGCCCATCAAACGATAAGTTCTTGCAAGATCTAAGCTATCAAATTGTGTACGCAACCTCTCTGGTTTTTCTTTGGTCCAATCAACTGCCATTTGCAGGAAATTTTGCGCTTCTTTTGAGTTCCCCTTTAATAGAAACTCCTCTGCTACATCATTGCAGAAGTCCACCAGATCATATTCTTGGGAGAAGCCAATAGGTACAGCTAACTTGGGAGAAGATCTTAAAATATCAGCCAAAGCATAAAGGGAATCTAGTTGGTTTACCCTGGTATAGATCACCGACTTTATAAAGAATTGCATACCTTCATTGGGTAGGAAACTCTCCAACATATCAATAGTTTCTTGATATTTTCCTGCCCCTACCCCAATACCAGATATATAAATTATTCGATTTTTTCTAAAGTTAGAAAGCTCATCCGATACATTATACCAGTCTATTGCATTACTGACTTCCCAGGCTTTCAATGGCATATTTTCTCTATGGTTTAAGTGAAAACTATAATGTGCCGTTTGAGAAAGGTCTTGGGGGAAAAGCTTAAACAATGCTTCATTGTACTTTACATAGTTAGGGTAATCTCTATTGTATAAAGCCTTATTAGCATCAAATCGAATTTGCTCATACCGGGTCATATGATCGTAGTGAGGAACTAGCAAGGCGAGAATACTATCATATAATGGCGACCTTCTGTCGGCTAGCCAAAACATTTCCTCTAGTGCAGCTAGGTAAAAGGTTGTATCTAATGAATATGCTTTTAGCGCGAACTCCCAGCCTTCTTCGTCTCTGGTAAATATTTTTTGATATTCCTGAAATGCCTCATACTTGGGTGGCCTAAACTTACCTCGATCAATCACGTCTTTCGCCACCCAATATCCCATCAATCTTTTGGAAAGTTCCCCCACCAATCCTTCTTTGTTTTCAAAATGGCCTTTGACCTCTGGAAAATTCCTGATGATATCACCATTAGTCCCATCTGTTAAATAGCTATGGACGGTAATGGTGTCTCCTTTTTGGGAGAAATAGCCCTCTACCCAATAGCGTGCCCCCACTACCTCGGAGAAGGAAGTTTTACCCTCTGGGTTGTTAGGTAAAACCCCGATGAGATGACTGTATTGTTGGATGGTACGAGGCGAACAGGTTTTGATGCCTGCCTCTGTCAAACCATTGGTGAGAATATCGCTACAAAAACCACCAAATACATCCAGATTCGTATAAGGCGTTCGGTTGTTGAAAGGAATAATGGCTACCCGTTCTTCCTTGATTTTAGTGGATAAATGCCCTTCCTCATTGCCTCTAAAACCTCCTATCCAAAATATCATGGCTCCTACCACCATAGCTACAAAGCCTACACTGGCCATTCTTACCCAACTCTTTGGAGAAGATTTTTCAGTAGCTACCTTCTCTCCTTTTCCCTTCATCTCCCCCGGCTTGGGCACAGCAAAGCCTTCATTCGCTAGGGCGTAGACCGTCATGGGTTCTGCTACATTCTTGAAGGAGAATTTTCCGAGGGAGGTGAGTTCAAATTCTGGTCGGTTTTTGATCTGCTGGCGGATGCTGCTGGAAAGGAGTACTGCCCCTGTTATCCCCATAGATTCTACCCGGCTAGCTATGTTCACTCCATCTCCAAAGGTGTGGTCCCCGTCTATGGTTATCTCGCCCAGATGCATGCCTATCCGTAGAGGCACCTTCCCACGAATCTCTTCCTGAATTTCCTTCGCACACAATACGGCTGCTGAAGCAGAATCGAAGATGGACAAACTCCCATCCCCATAGGTTTGGAGCAGGTTTCCCCCATGTACCTGTATACGTGCCTTAAGAACCGCCTCATATCCTTTCACGGCCGTCATAGCCTCCGCCTGATTACGCTGCATCATAGCTGTATACCCGACTATGTCGGTAAACATGATAGCGGCGAGGCGGGTAGTGGGCATGACTTATTGGAATAACTATTAGCTAAGGAAGATAATTAATTTACATGGGTTTCTACTTCATCTCTCGGAAATAAAATAATTCCTGCTTATAACTGCTCTAATCAAAAATCTGATTCAGATATTTCCAGCCTAATACAGTAGCATAAGTTCTATGCTGGAAATCATCTCCGCCATAAATGAGGAATGTTTTATTCAAGGAATTAGCTCCTTGTCGACTAAAGAAATTGAGGCCTTTAAAAAATTGAGTATGAATAGTTCTACCAGCTTTAATTTCTACTGGATAAATTTCCGTTCCTTCATCAATAATAAGGTCAACTTCATGGCCTGATTGCGTTCTCCAAAAATACAAGTTGGGCCTTTTACCCAGGTTATAATACCTTTTTTGGACTTCATTGATAATAAAATTCTCAAACAGAGCTCCTTTTGCAAAGTGGAGATGATATTCTTCAGGCGTCTTTATGTTAAGCAGTGCGCAGGCCAGCCCTGTGTCATAGAAGTAAAGTTTTGGGGCCTTGACAATCCGCTTATTATAATTTTTATGGTAAGGGCGGAGGGTGTATACCAAATAGCTCGTTTTTAGAATGCTTAACCAGCGCTTTACCGTTTGGTAGCTAACCCCAATTAATGCTCCCACCTCAGAAAAGTTCACCGTTTGCCCAATTCTACCCGCACAAATGGAAACAAACTGGCTAAAGGTATCCGCATCTGGGAGGTTTATAAGTTGCCTTACATCTCTTTCCACATAATTCAGGACGTAATCCATTAACCATTCCGTAGGATTAAGATTTTTATCATAAATACGTGGGTAAAAGCCCTTGACTACATAGTCTTCAAACTGTTCTGATTTATAGGGAGAATCTTTTAATTCCTGCACAGAGAAGGGCAACAATGTAAACATAGCTGTTCGACCTGCCAGACTTTGTGAGACTTGTTGCATCAATAGAAGGTTCTGAGATCCGGTTAAAATGAACCTTCCAGCCTGGTCATCTTCATCCACTAATACCTGGATGTAGGAAGGTAAATCCGGGACATATTGTACTTCATCAATAATGACCCGGGAGCCATACTGGCTCAAGAATCCATTAGGATCCTGCCTGGCAAACTTTCGCACTTCGGGCTTTTCCAGATTGACATAGGTATAGTCAGGGAAGGCCTGTTTTACCAGCGTAGATTTCCCAGACTGACGAGGGCCTGTAACCGTCAAAACTGGCATTTTGGCGGCTTGCTGTAAAACTTTAGTAGCTAAGATTCTTTGAATCATTCTTCAAACTAGATATTGAATATCTA
>JBCDBC010000588.1:0-4370 GCA_039184535.1 Bacteroidota bacterium
CAACAACCTTGTAGGGAACACGCTTAAGGGATAACCTACTCTCAGAAATACATAGGTCGCCCAGCTAGGTACCTCTACCCAGTCATCCATTACTCTCGGATTATTCTCCTTACGATTATCTACTTGGGAGTACTTCCGTACAGGAATCTGTCAACCTCCTTGAGTATAGGAATAAGCTGCTCGTTGACAGACTGGCCATTCAGAGAAGTATTTAAGGTGATAATATGCCCTATGTCTATTTCCGGATCAAAAAACATAAAACATAGGATCCCAGGATCTGACCCATTATGCCCCACCCAGCCAGCTGGACTGAATCCCATAAATATCCCGGAGTTGAATTCATCATCATACCTATTGGAAATCTTTTTAGGTGTTTTCTTTATAGGGAGTTGCTGCCTAAAAAGCTCAGCACAGCTTTCCTTCTCTAATAAAGAGCCCCCTCCATCATAGGCCTTCATCAGTTCTCTTAGGTAAATAGACAGGTCCTTATGGTTAGTGATCAGGCCTCCGTCAGGATAAGTAACCAAGGCATATTTTGGAAAAGGCAGATGGTTCTCATTATACAATATGCTATGGTTTGCTTCCTCTATATCATCATAGCTCCATCCTGAAGAATTCATTCCTAAAGGAGAAAGAATATACTTTCTAGTGAACTCCTGATAGGAGGTGTTTGCAGCCTTTTCAATGACATAGGCGGCCAGCGCAGCTCCCACATTACTGTACTCATACTTGGTTCCCGGTTTCTTCTTGAGGAAGTTTTTCTTGCTATACCATTTCCCTTCTGGAGATAGGAAGTAGGTAAGGTATTCCTGCATGCTTGCTTGTTCACCGTAAGCATGGAAAACTTCTGACTGATTTGTGAGGGCAGGAGCGTCCTTATCAGCTACATCTAACAAATAGTAAGCTTTCTGATCATATAGGTCCGTATCCTTAATGGTAGAAGTGTGAGTAGCTAATTGCCTAATGGTAATCTGCTCACTAGAGAAATAGGGATTCTCCACCCCAAAATCCAGGTAGTCTGATATAGGGTCATCCAGATTCAGCAAACCCAGCTCTTGCGCCTTGAGTAAAGAGATCCCTATCAACGTTTTTGAAACTGATCCTATATTCTGAAGGGTTTCGGGAGTATAGGGTAGCTGCTTATCTGTATCCGCATACCCGTATCCCTTAGCAAAGTACACCTCCTCTTCCGAGAAGATGGACAGACCAAAGCCCTTAATCAATCCAATTTCTCCTATGGTCTGAATCCTCTCGTCTAGTTCAGTTAAGCTTACCTGATCTACATTTTGAGAGAAACCCAATCCTCCTATGATACTTCCCAGGACCAGTACAGTGCTTAAGTATTTGAATGCTGATGAGATCATATCCTGATTCACTTTTGTATTCCAGCTCATATTCTAAGCAATTGACTTAAAAAACTCAGGCTAGTGGCAGCATTTGGTGGCTTATTCTTTGAACTGGGATGTTTTTCCGGTGAATTAGGGGAAGTGAAATAGGGGCATGGCTTATACATAGTCTTATGCGCCACTTTTTACTCGTCTCAGTTTAAGGCCATAAGCTTTTCCAGGATCAGCTGTTCCATTTCCCAAAACCACTTCCCTCCAGAAGAGGAAAGCAGTATGATCCCAGCCTTCTTTTCAGGAAGAAATCCATACTGACTCACATAGCCATCAGCATCTCCTCCCTGGGCAATATATGTATGGGTCTGGCCCCGGTAGTCTTTAGTATTCTTAAATATCCCATAGCCATAAGCTACCGGACCGTTTCCCACCACTTCTTCTGTTATCCATAAAGGTTCAAAGGTGATGGAGTCAGCATTCTGATAAGCTGCCAGTTGTCTTTGCATCAACTTAGCTAATTCCTCAGTAGAACTATAAATCCCACTAGCTGCTGTATGTAGCCCAAAGCTTGAGTCAGATGTCTTAGTCCCGAATACAGGATGATAAGGCGTGGCTAGTAGTGAGCGCTCTGCTGGAGAAAGTGCCGTACTGGTTTTTTCCAGTTCATTCGGTTGGATGACGTATGCCTGTAGGAGTTCTTCATAGCTCTGTCCTGTCTGCTGCTCCAGTATGTATCCAAGGAAGGCATATCCCAGGTTAGTGTAAGCCCATCCTGTGCCTGCCTCAAACTGTAGATCCGCTTCTGCCAGATCTGTCAACAGCTGCTCTTTTGAGTAAGGCTCTTTTACTGCTCCTCCCAAGGGCTTTCGTTTTAGGTTTTCTGCTCTCTGCGGCAGGCCGGAAGTATGGAATACCAGATCAGCTATCTTGATTTTCTCTAGGCGTGCTAATACTTCCTGAGGAAGGTCTTCTTCCAGAAAAGGAGTAATACTCACTTCCGGGTCTATTCTTTTCTCTTCTACAAGGCCTCTCAATATAATCCCGGTAAAGGTCTTGCTGAGGGAGGCTATCTGATACAGGGTGGACTGATCTACCTTTAGAGAATCTCCTTTTTCTTTTAACCCGCGATTAATGAAGTAAACATTCTCTTCCAGAATGAGGGCAGCAGAAATAGCCGGGATCTTATGTTCCTGATAATGCCAGTCTATGATCTGCTCTATTCCTTCAGGAGTACTAGCTATGTGGGTAGTATTTAAATGCTTGGTATGACATGACTGGGTTAGGATCAATCCACTTAGCAGTACATAAACAAGATTTCCGATTCGCATCATTAAGTTCTTATCAGATAAAACTTAAAGAAGGGTCGGAAAAAGAAAGGAAGAGGGTTAGTACGCTCGATTCAATCCACTAGGACCTCAAAAATCTGCTTTTTTAAAGTAACTAGGAGGATGACCAGTCAATTTCTTAAAGCTAAGGTTGAAGGTAGATTTAGAGTTAAACCCACATTCCATGGCTATCCCCAGTAAACTAAGGTGGCTATAGGCTTCATCATTTAGTCGTTCCTTCACCTCTTCTACTCGGTAGGTATTTACAAACTCAAAGAAGTTCTTACCGGAATGGTGATTTAGTATTTGAGAGGCATAGTTACTACTGATTCCCAGCCTGTCTGCTAATCCTTTCAAGTTAAGTTCATGGTTCAGATAAAGTTTCTCCTGCTCCATTAACCTTACTACCTCATCAAAATAGGCTTTAGTTTTACTAGAGAATTTCCTGGGTTCTTTCCCTTCCTTTTGGGAAAACAGGGTTTTTGAACCTGGGTCATAGCGGTGGGTAGAATAGCCTATCCAATAGATGAATACTGACATCCCCAGAATTAAAGGATAGAACAGCTGAAGAGAGGGCGGGATGACAAACTGCTCCAGGAGGGTAGCACTTGCGAAGAGGCCCCAAATCACAAAAAGGCCCACGACACTTCTTCTCAGCCAGTCCAGGCTATCTTTATCCATAGCAGCATAATTTTCCAGCTGTGCTTGCTGATAGGCTTTCAACTTCAGGAAGGCCAAGAGAACAAACAGGATAGAATAGCAAAGAACAAAGAGGTCAATACTATCATAGATCCTGACCATTAAGCGATCATTCTTCATGAGAATACTTTCGTCCACCCAAAATACTCCTACTCCGATCAGCTGAACGGACCACTGGATAATTAGGGGAAGATAGAACAGCATATCCCTTCTTGAAAATCGCCGATCTGGGTTTATCAGAAATAGGACAAATAAATAGAAAGAGGGTGCAATGGCAGCAGAGCAATAAAAGGGAAGGAAATTATAGATGCTCAAATATGTTCTCAGGCCTATAGACTCTAATCCCATGTACAGCATACTCATAGAAAAGGTGAGCAGAAAAATGATAAGAAACAGGTTCGCCTTCCGGTTACTGATAGGTTTTTTGAGAAGCATAGCTGAATGGATCAGCCCGTGGAGTACTCCAAGCATAATGACTATATCCCATAGTCCTACCATTAGCTTCTGTTCCAGAAATAGCATTTGTATTTTGGCTATACCTTGATGTCCCTATCTCGTACGGGGGATCCCTTAACTTTGGAAAAACCTCTCTATATTCATGAGTAAAGACCCAGGATATGAATGGCAGTAGGTACTAAATATAGCTTTTTCTATGAATTGGGATATTTTTTCTGTGAACGAGGTGAATGAATGAAGCACCTTTTACTCACCTTTGGTATGGAATTCAAATTCTCCTCTATTTCAAGCCTTAAGATCCGTTGGGATCATCTTTTTCAACTCCTACTCTGGGGAGTCTATTTCGCCACCATCAACGTGAACTGGACAGGAGAATGGTTTGCTCCCTATATATACCCTGAGAATATCCCTCCCCATCTCGCCATTTTATTTCAACTGATCTTTTTAGCAAACGCCTACTACTTTGTCCCCAGGTACTTCAATAGGGAAAAGTGGTATCTGTATATTCTTTACTGGATCATCCTATTCGCCGCTTTAGAATTAGTAAGAA
>JBCDBC010000589.1:0-4369 GCA_039184535.1 Bacteroidota bacterium
AACCCACCCCTGGCCCCTCCCAAGAGGGGAAATATATACTGTGGATTAGAATAACGGATCATTTCCCCTTAAACACCGGCTTTCTTTTCTCAAAGAAACTGGCGATGGCTTCTTTGAAGTCGTGGGTTTGGAGAATCTCAGCCTGGGCTTCTATTTCCATATCTTGTCCGGCTCGCTCCAGATATTCTCCCTCGTTGATGATTCTTTTACACACCCCCACTGCCAACGGAGGTAAGTCCAGAAACTGCTTAGCGAAGGCCCTGGTTTGGGCTTCTAATTCTTCCCGAGGAACTACCTGATTAACCAGGCCTATTTGAAGGGCTTTCTCCGCCCCTACTTTCTTACCTAGCATCACCATCTCCTTGGTATGGGCTATGCCTATCACCCGTGTGATACGCTGGGTACCCATGATGACCCCTATGCTCCTCTTTACTTCAGGTAATTCGAACACCACATCCTCCGCGGCGATTCTGAAGTCACAGCAGAGGGCCATGATCATTCCTCCGCCTATGACGGGTCCATTCAAAGCCGCTATAGTAGGCTTCTCCAGAGCTTCAAACAGATCAAAAAAGGACTGGGTATAGGCTAGGTTCTTTCTATAGATTTCCAGCTCCTGCCCTACCATGCTACCAATCAGGCTAATGTCTACGCCAGCAGAGAAACAGTTACCATTGGCTTTCAATACGACTACCCAAACATCCGGGTTCTCGCGAATCTCCTCAGTAATCTGTCCGAGCTCTTCCAAGGTGGTCAAGTCTATGCGATTCTTCTTCTCTGGACGATTAAAAGTTAGGGTGGCCAAGTGATCTTTTATGTCCAGTTTCCAGTGCTGATAGCTTGTGCTCATGTTGGGAGTAGTTGGTAGGATATTCTCTTATCCTGTTTCTGTAAAATGATAAGATCTTATTTTTTCTTAACTTAATAAAACTTGTCGGTGGGATATACCTTCTAGGAGATTAAGAGGGAAGTCAGACGACAAAGAACCAACCAGCAGACTAACTTATACAAGGACTAATTCTACTTTCAAACCCTAACTACTATGAGTAAATCGCTAATCGAATACATCTATCAGTATGAGAAAGAAAGGCCGAACCAGGCATTCTTAAATCAGCCTTTTGGAGATAGGTGGGAAGCCTATACCTGGGCAGAGACCTGTGATAAAGCCAGGAGATTGGCTAGCTGGCTAAAAAAGACATGTGGAAAGGATAAGGCTCACATAGGACTGGTATCCAAAAACTGTAGGGAATGGGTCATAGCAGATATTGCCATTATGATGGCAGGCTATGTGAGTGTACCCTTCTATCCCAACCTAAAAGGGAAAGAGCTAAAGGCCGTGTTAGAATTGGGAGATGTAGACTTACTGCTGGTAGGAAAAGTAGAGAATTGGGAGGACATGCAGACAGGGGTAGCTGATAGTATGCCCATAGGGAAGTTTCCACACTATAAGGGAAATCCAGAAATAGACAGAGGAACAGACTGGACGGAGATTATGTCTGAATCCCCCATGGAAGGAGATTTCATTCCTGATCAGGATGACACCTGGTCTATCATCTTTACCTCCGGGACTACAGGAACTCCTAAAGGAGCCATGTTCAAGCATCAAAAGTTAGCAGATGTTATTGATATGCCCCTAACCGACTACTACCTCAAACTGGACCCTAAGCAGGATAATCGATTCTTTTCTTATCTACCTGCCAACCATATAGCTGAAAGGGTTAATTCCATCATGGCCATGCGCTTTGCCGCGGAAGTGTACTTTGCGGAAAGCCTGGAGACATTTGCGAAGAATCTGCAGGAGGCAAGCCCTACTTTCTTTGTAGCTGTCCCTCGGATATTGACCAAGTTTAAGCAAGGGGTGTTGGCTAAAATGCCTCAGGAAAAACTGGATAGAATGCTGAGAATTCCCATTCTCAATAATATAGTCAGAGGAAAGATCAAAAAGGCCCTGGGCCTGGATAAGTCCAGAATGGTGATTTGTGGAGCTGCGCCCCTAACGGCCAATGATGTGAAGTGGTGGGTGAAACTAGGGATTCCCCTAAGTGAGACCTATGGACAAACGGAAACCTTCGCCTTTGCTACCTACGCACCTGTGGGTGGCATGAAACCCGGAAAGGTTGGGATGCCGCATGAGGGCATGGAAATGAAGATAGCTGAAGACTCCAACGAGATTCTGTTGAAGTCGCCCATTCTCATGAATGGTTATTATAAAGATCCAGAGAGGACAGCGGAAACCATTAGAAATGGCTGGCTTCATACGGGAGATGCGGGGAAACTACATGAGGATGGCTACTTCTCCATCACTGGAAGAGTCAAGGATACCTTCAAGACGGAGAAAGGAAAGTTCATTATCCCAAATAAGGTAGAAGAAAGATTCAGCCTGAACACAGACATAGAACAGATGTGCTTACTGGGCTTAGGGATGCCCCAACCTGTGATGGTAGTAGTCCCTTCAGAAAATGCTGCTAAAAAGTCCCGGGAGGAGCTACATCAGAGCCTGGAGGGAACCTTACATAATGTGAATAAGGACTTACCTAATTACACACGAGTTAGCACCATAGTGGTGGCAGGAGAGCCTTTCACGCCCGAAAATGGACTCCTAACGCCTACCATGAAGGTGAAGAGATTCAATGTACATGAAAAGTACGTGGATAGGCTAAGAGGCTTCCATGAGGATGCCCAGGCGGTGGTTTGGGAGGGGTAACTTATCTGTACCAAAATAAGAATTGGCCACGAATACTCGAATTAGCACTAATGATTAGTGATAATTTGTGTATTTGTGGCTAAAATTTTTACCCCCCTACTCTACTATTAGGGCTTGCTGCTCTACTATAAATTCGAAGGCTAACTCCTCTAGTCTCTTTCCATCCACCGTAGCATTCCAGGCGCCATGTCCTGCTCCTTCCAAGGGATAATAGGCTACAGGTATGCCAAGTGAATCGTATATAGCTTTCAAGGCTTCTCCTTCACTGAAAAGCACTGTGGGATCTTCAGTGCCATGAGCAATGTAAAGGGGCGGATCATTAGCATCAAAACGCTGGTGGCCGTAAATGTCATCTATAATATCAAGTCCTACCTTGGAGCCCCAGAAGTCTACTATGGTCTGAATCTTATAGGATTGAGTCAGGTTGGTACTGCTAAGCGTAGGGTCCTGACTGGAGCTCAGTTCATCTCTGAAATCTTCCTCATTAGAAATCCCCAATGAGATAGCGGTAATGGCCCCTGCAGATCCTCCACCTATGGTTATATAGTCTGTGTTAATGTTGTAAGTAGAAGCATTAGCTACCAACCAACGTAAGGCGGCCTTAGCGTCTCTGTGAGCAGGATAAATAGCCAGGAACTGGGAAGTATCCTGATCAGGTGCAAGGTTCCCAGCGTAAGAAACCCATTCTTCTGGAACTGTTCCCAGGTCATCTCTTAATCTGTAGTCAATGGACACGAATACCCATCCTCTGGTGGTATAATAGTCTGCCAGTACGTTGGCATTATTCCCTGTCTTACTTCCCCCAATGAACCCGCCTCCATGAATGAACAGAAAAGCAGGTCTGTTTTGGAGATCATTTTCCGGGACATACACATCCAGCTTCAAGGGCATAACCGTAGAGCCGGCGCTATTTAGACTGTCATGACTCAGTCCTTCTCCATAGATGACATCCTCTTCCAGGATCACATCATAGATGGCTTCAGATTGGATGGTAGGTACTTCGTTCTGTGGATCAATAGAATCCTCATCATTGGTACAGGCAGTAAACAGAATGGCTAGCAGGATGAATGAATAAAACTTTGTCCCCATGTTGATTTATCGAATAGGCCTTTAGGTGTTTGTAATTAGTTTTGTTAACTGCTGTGTAGACTTAGGGTAGCAGGAAAGGTTTAATAGGGTATATAAATCAGGTAGAGACTCAATGCATTGAGTCTCTACAGTTATAATATTAAATCTGATTTCCCATTAGGCAAAACCAATAGATCACTTGGACTTACGCCTCTGTTCTATACGCCTTATCATCTATGAGCATCTTGGCAATGATCTCGCAGAGGATTTCTGAAGTGCCTCCTCCTATCTGTCCCAGTCTGGCATCGCGGAAAAATCTGGCCATGGGATAATCTTCCATGAAGCCGTAGCCTCCATACATTTGGAGACATTGGGTGGCTACTTTATCTGCCAACTGTGTGCCTAATAACTTCGCCATAGAGGCTTCCTTTACCAGATATTCCCCTTGCTCATATCGATAGAAGAGCTGATACACGAAAGCTTTATTGGCTTCCACTTCAGCGGCTAGTTGGGCTATCCGGTGGCGGAGCACCTGAAACCTGTTGATGGTTCTTCCAAAGGCTTCCCGCTCATTCATATACTGTAGGGTTAGCTTAAGGG
>JBCDBC010000590.1:0-4368 GCA_039184535.1 Bacteroidota bacterium
GATTGCCCAGACATGTCATTTTCTGTATATTTCAGAAAACACGTCAACTACCATTTTATGAAGAAGCACCTACTCCTCATGTTGCTCATGGGCTGGGCAGTCTTAAGTATTGCACAAAAAAGTACCCATGAGAACCCCAATAAAGCAGCAGTCATTGCCAGCATAGACAGCAAGAAAGCACTCCTCTCAGAGCTAAGTGACAAAATCTGGTCGTATGAAGAAATCGCCTTCCAGGAAACGAGATCAGCTAAAGCATTGGCTGAATTTGCACGTGCCCATGGATTTACTGTTAAGGAGGGCGTTGCAGATATTCCTACGGCCTTAGTTGCTGAGTATGGTTCGGGTAAGCCCGTAATCGGAATTCTGGGAGAATTTGATGCCCTTCCCGGCCTTTCTCAAAAAACTGTCCCCATCAAATCTCCTTTGCATGCTGGAGGTTCAGGCCATGGCTGTGGACACAACCTCTTTGGCGCAGCTTCCTTGGGTGCGGCTACAGCCATTAAGGAACTCATTGAAGACGGAAAACTGGAAGGAACGATCCGATTCTATGGGTGCCCTGCGGAAGAGAAGTTTTTTGGGAAACTATGGATGATACGCGCAGGACTTTTTGATGATGTAGATGTGGTGATGGATTGGCACCCAAGTGCTGAGACCAAGGCTGATGTACAGAGTAGCCTGGCCTTGGTAGACTTCATGGTAGAATTTCACGGACAGGCGGCTCATGCAGCCCTGGATCCCTGGAACGGAAGGTCTGCCTCAGATGCGATGGAGCTATACACCACTGGAATTAACTACTACAGGGAGCATGTAAAGCCTACGGTGAGAATTCACTACCATATACAAAATGGAGGCAAGGTAGTAAATGTAGTACCCGACTACAGCAGAGTTTGGACACGTGTGAGAGATACGAAGAGGGTAGGGATGGAGAAGGTGTGGAAGCATGTAGAAAAAATAGCCGAGGGAGCCGCCATGATGGCCGATGTGGACTTCAAGATTAGGCTGGTTTCAGGCATACACGAAATACTAGTAAACAGAGCTGGTGGAGCCAGGCTACAGGAGAACCTGGAATTTCTGGGTGTCATGGAGTATACAGTGGAAGAGCAGGAGTTTGCCAAAAGGATCCAACGGGCAGTGAATAAGGAGCCTGTAGGAATATCATTCGAAATTAACCCCCTTGAAGAAACACAGGAACATCCCATGGGTGCGTCTACTGACGCAGGAGATGTGAGCTTTATAGTGCCCACCGTAAGACTTGGTGTCACTACTGCCCCTGTAGGAACGCCCTGGCATTCATGGGCGGTAACAGCCTGCGGCGGGATGTCCATAGGCCACAAAGGCATGTGGTATGCCGCCAAAGCTATGTCCATGACCATGGTGGACTTCTTTGAAGACGACCAGCTAAGAGCGGATATTCGCAAGGAGTTCCTTGAGAGGAAGGGCGATTATGTCTATAAAGGCATGATACCAGATGGACCCCCACCTGTAGGAGCGAAGTAAATTTTACCTAACATCCGTAGAGACACAAAATTTTGTGTCTCTATTCTACAGGGATTCTAGCAAAGGGCGGGTATTTAATACTCGCCCTTTGCTGTTCAAATCCTTCTATTCCCATCTTTCCCAAAACATTCTCCCTCCTCCATGGTAGTTCAAGCAAGGGACGTTAGTTCATTCTTATGAAAGAAAGTCTATATGGCTTCAAATTTCCTTCAGATAGATTGAAAACCTTTGTACCCTCACAATCAGCTAACACACAGAACCACTCAACACTTTTAACAACCAGCCGGTCAGACATGCTGTCTATGTCTGCTTGTGCAATTTGTAACCAAATGAGACAACACCTACTGTTAGTACTTATCATGGGCCTTTGCTTCTCCCTTGCAGCCCAAAGACCCAGTTCAAGCTATGGACAGGGAGGAAGAAGACCCGCAGCCGGCCCATCTGTAACCGGAAAAATAACGGGAGTACTGGTAGACTCAGTAGCTGGTAATTTTATGGCGTATGCGACCGTTTCCCTCCTAAGCGGAAAAGAGCAAAAAGTTGTAAACGGAACCCTCACTGATGACAATGGAAGGTTCAAATTGCAAGGCGTAAAAAATGGCACATATGTCCTAAGAATAAGTTCCCTGGGATTCAAAACCATTGAGAAAAATATTAAAACCACCCTCCAAAAGCCAGATCTGGATCTCAGCAATATCAGAATGAGCCCAGAAGCACTCTCGCTGGATGCAGTAGAGATTACTTCGGAAGGAGCAGTCATTGAGAATAGGGTAGATAAAATCGTTTACAATGCAGATAGGGACCTCACCTCTGCCGGAGGGGATGCTTCTGATGTTTTAAGAAAAGTCCCCCTGCTTTCTGTAGACCTGGAAGGAAATGTGTCTCTGAGAGGAAGCCAGAATATCCGCATACTGGTGAATGGAAAACCCTCAGGTATGTTTGCCACCTCAGTAGCAGATGCCCTGAAAATGATCCCAGCTACAGAAATCAAAAGCGTAGAAGTAATCACTACGCCTTCTGCTAAGTACGATGGAGAAGGGTCAGGCGGAATCATCAACCTCATCACCAAGAAAAAACAACTGGAAGGAATCAGTGGAAATGTAAATACCACACTTGGGAACTTAAGAACCAATGGCTCCTTCAGCCTAAATGCAGGCATAGGAAGGCTAAGTCTAAACAGTAATTTTTCTGGCTTTAATTCCTTTCCCAGAGAATCCAGATCCGGCTTCTTTAGAGAAGACTTCCTGGAAGGAGGAGAGATACGCACCCTGGATCAGCAAGGTAGGGGGGAAGGAGATTTTAATGGATGGCGTGGAAGTGCCGGACTGTATTACGACTTTAACGCTTTCAACAGCATCTCTTCCAACTTCAACCTGAGAGGATTTAGCAGGGGAGGAGATGAGATTATCAATTCTACCTTTGTGGATCCGGCAGCTACCCTAAACCAGATTTATGTACAAACAAGAGATGATAGATCCCTTAGAAGTGGGTACGACTGGACCACGGATTATACCAGGACTTTTAAGAAGAAAGGACAGGAGCTTTCTCTGGGAGTGCAGATAAATGGAGACATAAGTGAAACTGAGATAGACTTGGTGAGAGAAGGCAATGATCCTTCCTTATTCCTGGATGAGTTGACCAATAATGATGGGAACAACCTGGAGATCACTACTCAAATTGACTATACCCATCCATTTGGGAAAAACATCAAGCTGGAAACCGGTGCTAAAGCCATCATTAGAGACATAGACTCAGACTATCAGTATGACCTGCTGGATGAGATTGAGCAGCGTTATGTGAGGGATGAAGTTCGCTCAAATGTCTTTGATTATGACCAGGATGTATACGCGGGATATGCCTCCGTAAATGCCAATTTCGGGAAGAAGTACAGCCTAATAGCCGGTGCCAGATATGAGCATACCAGCATTAGTGGGAGCTTTAACCAGGGGGCGGGAGAATTCTCCAATGAATATGACAATGTTCTCCCGAGTGTCATTCTCTCCAGAAAACTAAAGGGCTTCTCTAATATCAAGCTTAGCTTTAACCAGCGTATTCAGCGACCCTCTTTGTTTTTCCTGAATCCATTTAGGAATGAAGCCGACAGAAGAAACGTTTCGGTTGGGAATCCTGAATTGGAGCCTGAAATCACAGACCAGTTTGAGCTGGGATACACCACCGTCATCAAGAAAGCTTCCTTTAGCGCCTCTGTTTACTATAGAAATACACGTGATATCATAGAGAGTATTCTCAGTATAGATCCAGAGGGGGCTACAATTACCACTTATCAAAATGTAGGAGAAAATGACTCCTGGGGGACCAGTATCTTCACTTCCATTAACGTGAAGGACTTCTGGACCCTAAGAGGCACCATTAACATCTTCACCTATAATGCCACAGGGGTCATCAATGGACAGGATGTTTCTAACCAGGCTGTACTTTGGACGGGAAATGCCAGTTCTTCTTTCAAGTTCAAGAAAGGATACTCAGTAGAGATATTCGGCTTTATTCGTTCTCCCCGACAAACACTTCAGGGAAGCCAGACCTCCTTCTCTATTTTTAGCATAGGTGCCAAGAAAGAGATATTTGATAAAAAGGGAAGTATAGGGATACAGATTGTGGAGCCTTTTGCAGAATTCAAGCGTTTTGATGGAGATTTCTCACAAGAAGGCGTGTTCAACCAAACTACTGTAAGAGAATTCTTGTTTAGATCTTACGGAGCGAGCTTTAGCTACCGTTTTGGAAAGCTAAAGTCTAAAAGACGCAAAAGAAGTAAGATTAGAAATAATGACGCCAAGCAAGGCGAAGGAAACAGTAACTTCTAACCCCTTTTTTACCTAAAACGAAGGCCGCTTACTTAAATGAGTAAGCGGC
>JBCDBC010000591.1:0-4367 GCA_039184535.1 Bacteroidota bacterium
CAGAAGGAATTAGCTGATGATCGGGGTATTTTTGGATAAATTCGTTGTAAGCTATTTTAGCTTTATCCAGATCTTGGAGGGTATTGTGGTAGATATATCCTTTCCTAAACATGGCATCAGCAGCTCTGGGGTGTTCAGGAAATTCTGTAGCTATTTTATCAAGTACTTCTATGGCTTTTTCAGGCTTATTCAGGGGATTTTCCAGGTGCTCAGAAGCTTTGTATAAATATTCTACACTTTCAGGATCTTTGGGATTTGACCTGACGTAGGCCTCATAGGTATCTGCTAGTTGCTGTGAAAGCACCATCATTTCTTCTCTTTGGGAAGAGGGCCCATTGGCCTCAAGCAGGGTTTGGTAAGACTGCTCCAGCTGAATAATTTCTGCTTTATCAGGGCCTTGGTTGCAGGAAAAAACCCATACTGAAAGAAGAAGTATTAACACTAATCTGCGACGAACTATCAGGCTTAAAACGCTCATACAAAACTTCTAGATCTTTATATTACTTAAAATAAAGTATTCAATAGTCCCAAACAATCATTCTGCCTATTTTTTGACTATCAGTGGATACGATCTATCCTTCTAACGGAAAAACGGGGGATAAGGTCAATGGGTGATGGCCCAGAGGATGACATTGGCACCCATCTGCAAGGCTTTCTCCCTCAATTCTTCTGAATCATTGTGGACTGACTTGTCTTCCCAGCCGTCTCCTAAGTCCGTTTCGTAGGTGTAGTAGCACACCACTTTTCCCTCAGATATCAGCGCTAATCCCTGGGGTGGTTTCCCGTCGTGCTCATGGATTTTGGGCAGTCCTTTAGGGAAGTCAAAGTGAGAAGTATAGATCTCATGGGAAAAAGGAAGCTCCACAAACTCTAATTCTGGGAATACCTTTTTCATTTCTCTTCTGATATATACATCCAGCCCATAGTTATCATCTATGTGTAAAAACCCACCTGCTAGTAGATATTTTCTCAAATTACTGGCATCACTCTCAGAGAAATTGACATTTCCATGTCCAGTCATGTACACATAGGGATACTGGAAAATCTGGGACCCTCCTACTTCTACCACATCTTCAAGAGGTGCTATCTTGGTAGTGCTATTCTCATTCACATATTTTATGAGGTTCGGAAGGGAACTGGGGTTAGCATACCAGTCTCCTCCTCCTCCATATTTCAGCTTGGCTATTTTAAAGTGAAAGCGTTCTTGCTGTGCAGAAGCTTGCGGAGAGAAAGTGAGAAAAGACAAAACCAGGAGGAAAGAAAATAAGTATGTATTTAGTGTTAACTTCATAGAAGATCGTGTTTCAGAAAAACAGGATGGGATATCCTGATGTTTATACGGTGAAAATAAGCTTTCTGATATAAGAACTAAATTCGAAATTCCCTTTTCACTTTCTATAACGAATATTTTCTGTATGATAGAACAACATACGCTTACATTTTTAGCTGAACTAGCGGAGAATAACCATAGAGAATGGTTTGAAGACAATCGTAAAAGATACCAGCAGGCGAAGGAAAACTTTCTCTCCTTTATAGACAGGCTGATTCCGGAAATGCAGCAGTTTGATCCCGGGGTGCATGATCAGATAGCGAAAAACTGCATGTTCCGTATCAACAGGGATATCAGGTTTGCCAAAGACAAGTCTCCCTACAAAACCAATTTTGCTGCCTCCATAGCTAAAGGAGGGCGGAAGTCCCCCTACGCAGGTTATTATATCCATGTGAAGCCCGGAGAAAGTATGGCTGGAGGAGGTAACTACCGACCCGAGAGTGGGAACCTGAAAAAGATCAGACATCATATAGAGATGGAAGGAGAGGTATTAAGAGAATTTATAGAAGAGGATGAATTCAAACAGCACTTTGGTGAGCTACGTGGAGAAAAACTTAAAACTGCTCCCAAGGGATACCCCAAAGACCACCCAGACATAGAGCTTCTAAAATATAAGGGATATTACGTGATGAAGTCCTTCTCTGATCAGGAGGTTCAGAGCGAAAACTTGTTAGATGATACCCTGGAAACCTTTCAGGCCCTATATCCACTGAATAGCTTTCTTAATGAGGCATTGGAGAATTAGGGAAGGAAATATTTTATCGGACGAGAGTGCGATACTTTTCTGTTGACTAGCGAGAGCTTGTCAACTCACAGTCACTTACTGAACAAGCTCCTGTTTGTTCAGGATCTAAGCAAAGGACTCCTGTCCTCCGTAAAAAGCAAAAAAAAAGAACCCGATCACTCTCGGGCTCTTTTTCATCTACCGCTCTCATCGAGAACGGCCTGTTTTCACTTCCAGTCCATTTGGGTTGATATTCCTGCTGTGCCGGCTGAGGTAATATTAGGTAAAATACATCCTCGGTTAGTATTGGGTTATTTCAGTCGGTGAAAGCAGAATTACATATAAAGCGGGCTGGGTGTTTGCTAATTTGTCAGTACATCTAATTTTTTTTCTGTAGTTCTGAGATCAGCCAGTTCAGTTGAACCCTGGCCTCACTGATCAGCGCCTTGTAGGACAGAAACTTAATGTCGCTATTGGCTCTTTGTGCTACCAGATTAGGTTCTACCGCTCCTCCTATGGCCAGAACTTTAATTTCTCTACCAGGCAGATACACACTCAGGTCCTGAATGTACTGCTTGGCTTGGCGCCAGTCTTCCATAGAAAGTGCAGCTTCTGGTGTCTTCAGGTCCATCATGAGGAGATTCTTGTTGAATTCCTGCACAGGTAGAAGTTCCGGACGGTCCTTGGCGTGGCCGTTTGTAAACTTATGATCCAGATACAGATTTACAGAGTCCTGCAATTCGGTGTTCGTCGTAATCAGAGCAAATTGATTGCCCAGTAGCCACAGGTTGTTCTCCAGGGCTTTTCGGATCTGATATACCTTGGTTTCGGGGTTGAAGATGAGACTCTCCAGGTTGCGAAGGATTTGTAGCCTGTGGGTAGACTGCTGGGCAATCATGGCTATGTCTATCAGCCCAAATTCTGAGAAGGCATCCACCATATCTTCTACCTGGTGGTCCTGCTGATGTTCCATGTTCTGCATCACCATCCAATAGTCATTCTTTTCTAATGACTCAAGGAGGACAGAAAGGACATTAGCTATTCGGGCTTCACTTTCTCCGTAAAATTTCTTGAGAATCCTGTCTACGGTATTTTCTACATATTTCTTCCTGATGGGGCTCATGCCACTGATGGCATTCTGCAGGGTCTTCTTCAGACGTGCTTTAGAAAAATGGAGCTCTCTCTCGTAGGTAGACAAGAGAGACTCTATGAGCAAGGGTTGGATTTTTTCAGTAATCTCCTGGAGAATTTTGCTATTCACTATGATGGAACCCCAGTCCGCGGTAACGTCATCCTGGAGGGCATCAGTAGCTATTTCTCCAAACAAGCGTTTTAGTAGCTTGAAGGGTATATCGTCATGTTCATCAAGTCCAAAATAGCCCGGATTCCCTACGATCTTTCCCCCAACTCTTATGGCCATGCCTGAATGCCTGAGAGATTTACGTACGTCAGCTATCGTGTACCTGACTTGTACGTTCTCACCCGTAGATAGTGGAAAGTTATGTTCGAAGGTCTCTCCGGGGATATCTTCAATGTCCACCTGTATCCCATCCACATATATGCTGAAGTCCTTTTGTCGGCCGTATTCCAGGGCCAGCAAATGCTTTAACCTGTCAGGGTTGGGGAAGGTGAAGTTCTGATTGATTCCGCTAAGAACGATCTGTGTGCCCACTTCTTCTGGTGGGCAAGCGTCTGTGTCTATAGGAAGGTTGATTTGCTCCAGGTCATTTTTCCCTTTTATGAGCTCATCACGCCATATTTTCAAGTGAGTAGCTTTCCCTCTGGTCTGTGTTTTCACTTCCATGAGTGAGGCTACCATGAGGCCGGCAAATTTTCCTATTCCTTTTCTCCCCTTTACTTTTCTCCTTCTGAGTGGGGTATACTCCCCTTTTCTGGAAACACGGCTGCTAGCTATATTCAGATACTCATTTCTGAGTTCTTTCTCCGTCATACCTACACCATCATCCTTAATGATAATAGGGTCATTAGTCAGCGGCTTAGGGAGGGTTACCCACACATGCTGCGCATCTGCATCGAAAGAGTTGTCTATTAACTCCTTGATAGCCAGTTCGGTAGAGCGGTAATTTTCCCCAAGTAATGACGCCAGACGTGGGTCTACTTTAAAATTTGCACTGCTTTGCATACGTACAAAAGTTAGTACTACTTATTATTGGTCTTTAGTCAAGAATAGCACATAGATATAGAGACTACATGCTTCTTAGCAGTGAGCAAAAGCACTGCCGATGGACTAATTGACGAGAAGTGTTTATTGATATCTTAAAATTACCACTCCCTTCTGGTAAGCTCTCCACA
>JBCDBC010000592.1:0-4360 GCA_039184535.1 Bacteroidota bacterium
CTTCCCAGGAGAAATTTGGGCCCAGGTTAGTGGTAAGCCATTTTACCGGGCTCCAACTTCCGATAATGGCTGTATCATACCATAAATCTTCCTTATGTAGCTTAGTGGTAAGGGATACACCTGCTCCTAGGTGGCTGTTAAACCAATACGTTAGGTGTAGCTCATTACCTATGGTACCTTCACTCTCTTCTAATGCGTGAGAATTAATGATAGAGCCTATCACCTCAAAATACCCTTCATTTTGTTGGGTGGAATGTTCGTGAGCATCTTGTGATTGCCCTATCATACATTGGGTAGCTAGTAGGGTCCATGAAACTACAGCTATCCATTTGGGTATTGACATATTTCTGCTATTTAGTAAAAGATTGATCATTTCTCTATTAGGGAAAGTGAGGGCCTATCTACAGGTAGAAGCGTCCCCTTGTAAATCAGTCAATGCTTTTCTGGGACCTTTAGTCCTGCGGCTGAAGATCTCAGAAAAGGGGGCAACACTGAAGCCATTAGCCAGTTCATGTGGCTAGCTCTAGCTAGTCAGGCGGGACCTTATGTCAGCGCGTCAAAAGTCAAAGCGAGACACAAACTCAAGCCTGAGACCGTCTCCTTCAGAGCCGTTAAAAGTCTCGAGGGCATCATAGTTCAGCTCTATTCCAAAGGTAGCATCAATTATGGGGGTCCAAACCAGATTTCCCCCAAAGCGGTAGCCGCCAGCATAAGCGAATGGATTCATCTCTGAGGGCAGATCAAAATCAAAGAAGCTGGCATTCACATTGGAGCGAAGCCTATCTGACCACCAGTGCTGATAAGCCCCAAAGGCACCTAGGACTCTGGTGGCTTCTATACTCCCATCATCACGGATGATCCCATCAAGGTCAGCTATAAAGGAGGAATAGTAGTGAACAAAGCCTTCCCCTGCCTGGGCTCCAAAGGCAAAATTATCCCTTTCCCCTGTGAATGGCATATTCAGTCTACCAGAAAGATGAACACCGCCAGTCAACAGATCCTCCGAAGTAGATCTCTGCTGTATGGTCATACCGGCGAGACGTACATACCCCCAGTTTCGTTCGAGCTTTACAAATCCTACCAGACTTGGAAGAGACTCAGACCGTTGAAGGTCAGTTCTCCCACTCATATCCGCTGTAGGATTCTCTATCCCCACTCCAAAAGAAGTGGAGGTTTGCTCACCACTGACATAGTAAATTGCTGGATTTCTTTTGCTGGGAAGGGCTAAAGGACCTCCCGGGTCAGCGGTTTCCGGTTGTGAGAATACATCCATGAAGCCGGACCAAAATTGGCCAAATTTAAACTTACCCAGTTCAGCTACTGCATGTCTTACATGGGCAGTGTATTCATTAATAAGCTCTCCTCCTCCTATGCCAAAGAGGCCCAACTCTACAAATACCCGTAATTCCCCTATCTCGGTAGGAGAGCGGTAATCAAAATTCACCCTGGAAGAGCGTGCATGTATCGCAAACTGATTTTCTCCATCTTCACTCGTTCCATTTAGGGGGATAGTAGGTTGGGTACTGATTTGTTGGAATCCTAGGTTGTCAAAATCGAAGGTCGCATTGACAATGACATTTCCCCCCACTCTGAAGGCTCCTGGGGCGCCTTTGATGCTGATTGAGCGTTCAAAACTCCCTCTGGTTACAATGGCATCATCAGGAAAACGACCAAGGGGCTGGCGTGGGGCTCGTGTACTATCCGAATATTCTGGATCATCAGTCTGTGCCTGGACTCCGGGAATGATGATGCTTAAGAGTAAGCTAAGAAGAAGGAAATGCAGTGTCCGACTGAGTCCTCCTGCTGCCCAAACAGAAGGAATACCTACTGATCCTAGTAAGCCATATTTATAGCCTTTATGCTTTTTCATGAATTGTGTCTTAGTAAATAGTAGAAAATGGATACCTACATATGACCTATTCATGACGTCAAATCACTGCTGAAGGTGTTGACGTCATGGATAGACCTCACTTGGTTAGTAGTTGTGTGGATCAACTGGATCAGTTCCTGCTTGTATTTCAGATGGATCATCTACGCCGTCTCCATCTGAGTCTGCTTTGTAGGGGAAGATTCCCAGAGCCACTTCCTTGGCGTTAGGAATCCCATCTCCATCAATATCATCATCCTTGGAATCTTCAATGCCATCACGATCAGTATCTTCCCAACGGGAGGGGTCTTTGGGGAAACCATCAAAGGCATCTTCTACCCCATCTTTATCTGTATCTACGGCTAGCGGGACATCCACCCCTAGCCATTCAGCTGCCGCATCAGGGACCTCTCCTGTTGATATCTTTCCATACACCGCTGTAAATAACTCACTCATATGATAAGGTCGCTGCTCATTAGGCCAACCGGTATGTACCCCTGGATTCCAGCCCTTTGGCCCAAGATTTCTCAATGCCCATGCCATGCTTTTACGATCTGTAACAGTAGCTTGTGATTGCATAGTTGTGGCTAGCCAACCCGTTAAGACCAGGGTAGCCATGATCTCCTGTATCTCTCGATTAGTATAATGACGACGAAGCTCTTCAATATGGGCAGCAGTAGTACGCGAAGGCATAGGACCTGCATCTCTTGCAAGACGGTAGGCTGCTTTCTGCGCATCTGTAAATAGATCTGACCTTTCAAAGTCCATTAATGATTGGATGTACTTGATAATTCCAGGTAATTCATCTGCTGGAATGTCATCATTGATGTAGTCCTTTTCAAATTCTTGAAATACCCCAAAGGACCCATGTACCTGACAGTGTACGCATCCACTACCCATCTGATAAATAAAGAATAATTCCCATCTCATCTTTAGCGTGGTGGCCCTATCTTTAAATAGGAGGTAAGAATCCATCATTAGGGTACCTAAGGAAGACTGCCGAGTCCACTCTACATCTAGTAAGTGCCGATCGCTGAAGGGATATTTTGCTCTAGGTATAGTGGCAGGTTGAAAGAAGGCATAATCGTAAGCTGCTACATCAAACTTCGGCGTAGAAGCCTCAGGTAGATTTTCATTTGATTGTCCAGGTTTTTCCCAGGTATTATAATCATCTGGATATGTATCAAAAGGATCTTCCACACCATCCCCATCTCTATCAAAGGTAATAGGAGATACATTATATCCAGTTAAATAGTTAACCCAGTCTGTTTCAAATTCAGGGTCTTTGGCAGCTAAATCGCCTCTTTCCCATTGGGAGTTAATTTCTTCATATACTTTTTCTAGTGTTTCTCCTACAAATGGATTTTTATGCTGCTCCTCAGGTGTACCTGCATGTAAGCCCACTTTCCATCCCACGGATGCTAGGTTTTTAGTAGCCCAGTCAACTGTTTCCTCATCAGTTACAATAGGTAGTACATGATCATGGACTGCGTTTGATGCGTTGATGGATGTAAGGTCTGTAAGTTCAGCAATTTGCCGATCTGTGTAGTGCATACGTAGAGCTGCATGCGTATCTGCAGTCACCTTAGTGGGTAGATTAGCGGCCACGTTCATATATTCGAATGCTGCCCGAATACGTGGATTTTCAATATTCTGTACATAATTAGGGGACCATACGGCCTGGATATCTTTCAAAGGCACGCCCATTAAGGAAAGCTGATAGGCACTACGTGCCTGATGATGAATGCTCTCCGCTAGGATCATTTGATACAAAGTTAGTTTCCACTTAGTTTCTGCATCAAACATGCCATCTGCATGAATCATGGCATCTGCATTTAACAAGCCTTCATAGAAATATCTTAGGTTGCTGATATCAAGCTTATTTCGGTCATAATATTTCATTTTCTGATCTGCTGCTGGCGGATCTCCAGCCTGGCCTTGTCCCATCAGTAGTTGCCCAACAGACAAAGCGGATATGAACAAACATATTATTGCTCTCATTTTGTATGGAATTAAAAGAGGTTTTTAAAACGTATTGTGTAGTTGTAAAAAAGTAAAGACTATTTCAGTATTGGATAATAATGAATGTAGAGAGACCTCACGTAGGCGTGAGGCTGCCTCATCAGGAATAACTCGTACGTGAACCTAGCTCTATTAGCCTGTGTGTATGTAATGGGGGGTTAGTCCTCTCGAATCTGGAGTAGCATCCCATTAGTATTGGCAGAAAATGCTGGTATGGTTTGGACAGCATCCCAATGCTCAGTAAGCTTTCCGTCTGGCCCAAAGGTGAAAATGTCAACCCCAGTACTTCCTAAGTCATTTGGGTCTTCTGTATCCATATTGCGGAAATTAAGGTGGACCCATGCCCATTTGTCTACTACTATGATTCTGTGTACCTCAATTTTTACAGGGTATTCACTAGCTGCGACTCGGAAGAACATGGCTAAGGCTTCTGGCCCATTACCAAGCATGGGGTTATGCTGAATATAATCC
>JBCDBC010000593.1:0-4357 GCA_039184535.1 Bacteroidota bacterium
GAGACCCTTATGTACAAGATACTGTCATTAGATGGAGGAGGCAGCTGGTCTATTCTCCAACTTCTTACCCTCAAAGAGAAATACGGAAATATTAGCGGACATGAGATCCTGAAAGACTTTGATTTGGTGTTAGCCAATTCAGGAGGGAGTATTGTATTAGCGGCTTTGGTAGAAAACTATAGCCTACAGAAAGCAATAGATATTTTCTTACTGGAGAAGAATAGATCTATGATTTTCAGTAAAAATCGCTATGCGGAAAAGTTCATTCCAGTCAGTTTTTTCAGTGGGAAATTCGGCCCAAAGTATAGTACAAAGAGGAAGAAGGAGGCATTTGATACGCTTTTCAACACTGTGTCAAAAATTCCTATGGAAAGGCTTCCAGATCATGTTGGAAAACCCTCTTTAAAAATATCCATAGCCACTTTTGATGCGTTAAATAACCGGGCTAGATTTTTCAAATCTTATGGCAGTGAGAAAGATACATTTGATTCTATTAGTATTACACAAGCTATCCATGGCTCTTCCAATGCCCCTATTCAGTACTTTGATTTTCCTGCCAAAATGAAGGCAAAGAATTCAAATATCTGGTACTATTTATGGGATGGCGCCTTAGGAGGATTTAATAATCCCACGGTAGCAGCATTGATAGAGGCGATAAAGGCAGACGTATCCCTGGATTCAATTAAGCTGATAAGTATAGGAACTGGTACAAAGCTCATGTCTGTAGAAGACAAAAAAGAGTTCTATGATAATATGGATATCACTATCCGAAATCGTTTTAAGAAACTCAGATTTTCTACCTGGAAACGTCAGATTTCCTATTTTTTCTCAACCGTGGTAAACCAAGCGAAGACGATTCTTTATGAGCCGCCAGATTGGGCTAATTATGTAGCCATGATGTTTCTCAGGCAAGCTCAAAACAAAGATATCCCCAATAACTTTATTCGCTTAAGCCCCATGATTCACATCGGGAAGGATACGCCGGAAAAGGTAAAACCTCTTTTAAGAAAGCTTTACAAGCTGGACATGGACCTTACCAAAGATGAAGATGTCCAATTGCTAATAGAGGCCTTTGAACAATGGAAAGAGGGCTGTATCCAGAATCAACCCATAGAATACAGGATCATACATCATAAAAAGGAAGATGTAGATGAGCTCATCTATCTAACAGGTGATAAGTTCTTTCTATCAGCCATGAAAAGATGGTAACAAAATACGGGATGCCTGTAATAAGCATCCCGTAGCAACTGTCCCAATACGTTCTATACTTTATTCCACTCGTAAAGAGTCTACTGGTTTTGCTTGAGCAGAAAGTATGGTAGATCTCAAGATGGTCAATAGTGCCAGCCCCATCACTACAATGACCGGCAAAATGAATAAGTCTACTTGTATACCTATTCTTTGAGGATATTCTTCCAACCAAGTGTTGATGGCCCACCAGCTAAAGGGTATAGCGATCAATCCTGCAAAGATGACCAGGAAGAGAAAGTCCTTCAGTAAGAGTCCCAGTATGTGCTGATAAGTTGCTCCCAGGACTTTTCTTATCCCTATTTCTTTGGTTCTTCTCACTAAAGCATAAGAGATCAACCCAAATAGTCCCAGACAGGCTACTGCAACCGCTAGTAATGAGAACAAGCTGAAGATCTTGCCTGAAGTCTGTTCTGCCTTATAGAGTTGTCCATACTGCTCATCTGCAAAGAAGTACTCAAATGGGTTACCAGGGAAGGTACGCTCGAAGGATTCCTGCATTTTAGGAATCACCTGATCCAGGGCAGCTGTCTCTACCTTAAATGATTGATAGTCTCCCACATAAGGATAGTATCTGTACAAGGTAGGAAGCGGATTATTCTTCAGAGATCTGTGGAAATAATCCTTAAACACTCCTTTGACAGTAAGCTTATCACCCCACTGGTTGATTTCTACGCCTATAGCTTCTTCCGGAGATGCTATCCCAAAATGGGCCACACCAGCTTCATTCAGTAGGGTATAGTTAGAATCTTTATACGCTTCAAAGGAAAAATTTTCTCCTGCAATGATCTCGATTCCATACATTTCCATGTACTCTGGATTGATCCACTGCCTATCAAACTGCTTACCTTCACTTTCAGGCTGCCCCCAAAGACGAGTACCTCCCACGTTGAATTTTTCAGTAATACCCGGAACGGAAGTAGAGGTGGCTGAAGCGGAAACACCAGCCGTTTTTTCTAGGGTATTGATAAAATTAGCCATCTTATCATTGTAGGTAGAGTCTGTAACTACAGGTCCTCTCACTACTACTACCTGATCCAGGTTCACTCCCTTCTCGTGGTCTTGCATGTAACTCAGTTGTCTAAAGATGGTGAAGGTAGCAGCGATAAGGATGATAGAAGCTGCGAATTGGAAAATCACCAAGCCTTTCCTCAGCTGATTATGAGAGAACAACGCCTTAGCACCCGTACTAGGTAGATTGAAGGTCCCTTTCAGCGAATTGGCAGGGTTGAAGGAAGATAATACCATGGCTGGGTAAAAGCCAGATATAAAGGCGCCTATTAGCGTTACCAGTAAGAATACCGGTATGAAGTAAGGAAGGCTCCAGAGCGTAAATCCTGACTCTCTACCAGCAAGGATATCCAAATAAGGATTGGCAAGCTGATAGATGTATAAGCCTATGATTCCTGCCAAAATATTGATCACCAAGGCTTCAAATAAAAACTGTCCTACTAGATGGCTTTTGGTAGCTCCATTGGTCTTTCTTACTCCTACCTCCTTTCCTCTGTCTACAGCTCTGGCGGTAGAGAGATTTATGTAATTAATCCAGGCTATGATGATGATCAGAAATCCAATGATCGTCAAGAAGCCAACTGCCTTAGCATCTCCATTAGCTTTAAATTCTTCCAGGTAGTTAGAAGTTAAATGGATATCCTGTACAGGCATTAGGCTGAAGACCATTTTGTGGTTGTAAGCTTCTAGTTGCTCAGCCTGATCTTCTGCGAGAAAGTCATTGATCTTTTGCGCAAGCACTACAGGATCCGTTCCCTCTTGTACTTGTATGTAAGAGAGGAAGCCATCCCAAAACCAGCCAGTTTCTGTACCCCCCTCCGAATTCTTAATCATATTCTCGAAAGAAATCAGCATGTTAAATCCCAGGTGTGTGTTAGAAGGTAAATCTTCTACCACCCCCACTACCTCCACATCTCCGGTTCTACTGACTTTAATCTGTTTGCCAGTTGGATCCACGTCCCCAAAGTATTTTTTGGCAGTAGACTCAGTTAAGATCATGGTATTAGGCCTTTCGAGACCTCCCTTAGGGTCACCATAGACTGTTTTCAGAGAGAATAAATCTACCAGAGAACTAGTTCCATAATAGCAATCCAGTTCCCGAAATACCTTATCCTGATATTCGCAGATGGCATTTTTAGGATGTAGCTTCCCATACTCAAGAACTTCTGGAAACTCTTCTTTCATCACGTTCGCTACAGCGGCAGCACCACCAGCCCATTGGGTGGATAGCTTACCAGCATCATACCTGTCCAGATGGACCCTGTAAAGCTCTTTGTCTTCCACCAAATGAGAATCATAGTTTTTCTCAAAAATGACATACTGCCACACCAATAAGGTAGCAGCTATACCTATGGATAGTCCAAGTATGTTTAGTCCCAGGTATAGGGGATTGCGCTTGAGATTGCGCCAGGTGATTAAGAGGTAATTGCGTAGCATGACGGAAATTTGTTGAAGTTACTGCAATGATATATGCCAAGTTCCATTCCACAGAATCAAACAATTGATTATCAGGGAATTAAATTAATTTTACTTAAAAGAATAAGCTTCCTCTGTTTCATAGTGGAACAAAAAAATGTGTCATACTGGTACGGTCTTCTTTGCGACTTCGCGGCTTTGCGTGAATCAATAGATCCACAAAGATTAGGTTCCGTATCCTCCAGCATGGATCAAGGAACTCAAAGGAAAGACATCAAGATAGGTCTAGAGGTGGCCACTAGACAGAAGTATAATCTGGGTATAAAGGAGTTCGGGATGCCACTAATAGCATCCCGAATAGCATTATCTAAACAATTTTAATTTATTCTACTCTTAAAGAATCTACTGGTTTAGCTTGGGCGGAAATGATGGTCGATCTTAGAATAGTGAGAAGTGCTAATCCCATAACGGCCATTACTGGAAGAATAAATAAATCTAGCTGTATACCTATCCTCTGTGGGTATTCCTCTAACCAACTGTTGATGGCCCACCAGGTGAAAGGAATAGCGATTAATCCAGCAAAGATGACCAGGAAGAGAAAGTCCTTCAGTAAGAGTCCCAGTATGTGCTGGTAGGTAGCTCCTAATACTTTCCGTATCCCTATTTCTTTGGTTCTTCTGAC
>JBCDBC010000594.1:0-4351 GCA_039184535.1 Bacteroidota bacterium
CTTCCTATGGGACAGATGGGATATGCAGGTTTTCAGGAAGCCAGCCAGTGTGAGCATTTCTTCATGATCATGCCAAAGCCTGAAATGCCTTCAGCCATAGAAGGTACTGCAACACTCGGTTCACTTATGGCGGGTCAATCTCCGGCATTTGAAACAGTACGTACCAGCCCGTCAGATACAGCCGTCATCATATATACTTCTGGAACTACTGGTAGACCAAAAGGAGCCGAGCTCTCTCACTCTAACATCATGATGACTACCATCATCTGTAGAGACCTTTTTGAGGGGGATCAGCACGAGGATGTACAGCTCATTGTCCTTCCCCTATTTCACATTTTTGCGATGACCTGTTTGATGAATGCAGGGGTACTGAGAGGAAGCTCTAATATTCTGCTGCCCCGTTTTGATGCTAAGGATGTTTTCGGGCTCATGCAGAAGCATAAGGTAACGGTCTTTGCGGGTGTACCTACCATGTTCTGGGGACTTGTTGGATACAAGGGAGATGAGTTTGACTATAATGAAATTTCTAACAACTTAAGACTGTGCGTATCTGGAGGGGCTTCTCTGCCTGTACAGGTACTGCACGACTTCGAAAAACGTTTTGAGGTGCCTATCCTGGAAGGATACGGTATGTCAGAAGGCTCTCCGGTGGTGACTTTCAACCAACTAAAAGTAGGAAGAAAGCCTGGTTCTATTGGAACACCGGTTTGGGGGGTAGAAGTGAAGCTGGTAGACAGTGATGGAAATGAGGTGCCTACGGGTGAGAGAGGAGAGCTATGGTACAGAGGTCATAATGTGATGAAAGGCTACTACAAAAAACCTGAAGCCAATGCTGAGACTATCACTGATGGTTGGTTACACTCTGGGGATGTGGCCATTAAGGACGAAGAAGGCTTTTTCTACATAGTAGATAGGACCAAAGACATGATCATCAGAGGCGGCTTGAATGTATATCCTCGTGAAGTAGAAGAGGTCATGATTAAGCATGAAGCAGTTTCTCTGGTAGCAGTAATAGGCATCCCGGATGAGAAGTTAGGAGAAGAGATCAAAGCCTTTGTAGTGTTAAATGAAGGAAAGTCTGTTTCTGAGGCGGATTTACAGGAGTACACCAAGAACAACATTGCCGCTTACAAGTATCCACGTGCCATAGAGTTCGTAGATGGACTTCCTATGAGTGCTACCGGAAAAATTCTCAAGAAAGAATTACGGAAGATGTAGATTGTAATCCTACTATTAAAGTGCTGGAATTATAGACATTATGTAATTAGTCCTCCCTTTGAACGGTGGGGACCTAGAAATAACTAAGTAGCCATAGCTTGTCTATGGCTCTTTGGGTTTAAGAAACTTAGACCTTAATAATTTTTCTTCTCATGCGTACATCTAAAATTTTTGGGCTACTTATCATATTAGCATCTTTGTCTATAAGCCTTACTTCTTGTAAGAAAGAAGAAACTCAGGAGAATGTAATAGGTAGTGCTCCCAACCTCATCTATATCATGGCCGATGATATGACTACTCAGGCCATCAGTATTTATGAGAATGGGATCTATGATGACATAGCTCCTACACCTAATATGGATAGATTGGCTAAAGATGGGATGCTATTCCAAAATGTGATGTGTACCAATGCTATTTGTGGTCCCAGTCGAGCTGCTATTCTTACAGGAGATTACAGCCATGTAAACGGCTACTACAAAAACCATAATGGAGGGCAGTTTGACACGACCAAATGGACCTTTCCGCAGGCCTTCCAACAAAAGGGATATCAAACTTCCCTCTTCGGTAAGTGGCACCTGGGATCTGAGCCAGTAGGCTTTGATGAGTTTAAGTTTCATGTGGAAGCAGGGCAGCAAGGACTTTACTGGAATCCAGTCTACAATCATAATGGAGAAAGGGTAGAGGAAGAAGGTTATGCCACTAACCTCACCACTGACTTTGCCCTGGACTGGCTGAATAACCAAAGAGACCAGGAAAAACCCTTCCTCATGCTACTTCAATACAAAGCACCCCACCGCGCATGGGAACCGGATACTAAGTATGAGAAACTTTGGGATGATATGGAGATGCCATACCCTTCCAATTTTGATGATGATTTTGAAGGGAGGGAACTCACCATGGGAGATACAGATATGACCATGGACTTTCTAAGTAGAACGGATATGAAAATGACACCTCCCGAGGGATTAAGTCCAGAAGAACTACTCAAGTGGAGATTCTATGGCGTGCAAAGGGGTGAAATTGTAGATCCAGAGGGCTTAGGCGAAGAAGAAGGAAGACGGTGGAGATATCAAATTTATATCAAAGACTACTTAGCTTGTGTCAAATCTGTAGATGATAATATTGGTCGAGTATTAGACTTCTTGGATGAGACAGGCTTGTCAGAAAATACCATGATAGTGTTGACCTCTGACCAGGGCTTTTATCTGGGAGAGCATAATTTCTTTGATAAACGTTTCATTTATGAGGAGTCACTCCGCATGCCCTTTATAGTAAGATATCCGGGACATGTAAAAGCAGGGACTGTAAATAAGGATGTAATCGCGAATGTGGATTTTGCCCCCACCTTATTGGAAGTAGCAGGGATAGAAACGGATCAGCAGATGCATGGAAGAAGCTTTGCTTCTGCCCTAGAGGGTAGTTCTGATGCAGATTGGCGACAGTCTATCTATTACCATTATTACGAGTTCCCATTCTGGCATCATGTGCAGCCACATTATGGAATCCGGACGGATAAGTTTACCCTGGCACATTTCTATTACAGCATAGATGTATGGGAGCTATATGATCTGGAGAAAGACCCTTCCCAGATGAATAATGTGATAGATGATCCTGCCTATGCAGAAGTAGTGGAAGACTTAAAGGCTCAGATGAGTGAACTACAAGCCACCTATGGAGATGAGCTTGATTTAGAAGCTTACAGAGAAGTTTCAGAAACCAACTTTGGCAATATCAATGGACGAGCCAGAAATCTGGATGATATCCTTGAGAATGATCAAGCCAAGTAGAATTTTATCAAGGGTTCAATCTTCACGGCTAAGGGGAAAAATATTTCGCCTCAACTTCATCATTCCCTCATTCAAAATTCAGTCACCCATATGAATCTGGAAGAGAATAAAGAAAACGCCATTGCTTTTTACGAAACAGCCTTCCTGGGAAATGCTGCGGAAGCAGTAGAGAAATACGTAGGGGATGACTAATCCAACACAATCCTGATGTGGAAGACGGAAAAAAAGGGTTTATTGAATACTTTGATAGGATGCAGGAAGGATATGCTGATAAGTCCATAGAGTTTGTCAGGGCTGTGGCAGAAGGGGATTTAGTAGTCCTACATACACATCAGACCTGGCCAGGAAATGACCAGGATATCACCATGGACTTTTTCCGCTTTGATGAGAATGGCAAGATCGTAGAGCACTGGGATGCCATTCAGAAAGTTCCCAAAGAAATGGCCCATAATAACACCATGCACAAAGCGGGAAGGCCCCAAGGATAAAAAACCAGTAGATACCTATCAAAAGTCATTGATTCATAAGGGAAGAAAGGAGGAATTTGGGGGTTTAAGAAAGTGATTTCTCCTTTTACACCTGGAATACTATGTACAATACCTTTCTGGCGCTTCACAATATGCTCAGATGGCTAGTGGTTTTCAGTATGCTATTTGCGGTGATCATGAGCCTTCACGGACTGCTTACCAAAAGAGCTTATGGAAGGATGGATAAGTTGGGTAGGATTTTCTCCGTTAGTTTCGTTCACTTACAGTTGATCATAGGATTGGCGTTATATGGCTGGCTAAGCCCTATCATGAAACTGTTTATGAAAGAAGGCGCTGGAGGAAATGAGCAATTGTCATTCTTAGGAATATCTCACTTGGCTGGTATGCTTCTGGCAGTGATTGCGGTAACCGTTGGAAGTTCTGTGGCTAAGAGAGCTGCCACTGATCAGGCAAAATTTCGGCGAGAACTCATATGGTTTTCGATTGCCTTCATCTTGATTTTAGCTGCCATTCCCTGGTTTAGACCCCATTTTAGGCCGTTTTAAGGGGTAGTAAGAATTCGCTTAAACATTGATTCTGCTAAGGTGTCGCCCTTATAGGGCTTGTATGTATTATGCTGTATTTCTACTAAGGTATCAGCCCTATGGGTTTTCATTCAACCCTTAAGAATTCAGGGATTCAAAATTCTCTCATTTTAATAATGGATAGGCAGATATAATTGGCTAAGAGGAAAGATTTTTCGTCTCTACTCTAGCATTCAATCATTCAAAACTCAGGGATTCAAAATTCTCTCATTTTAATAATGGATAGGCAGATATAATTGGCTAAGACGAAAGATTTTTCGTCTCTACATTAGCA
>JBCDBC010000595.1:0-4347 GCA_039184535.1 Bacteroidota bacterium
ACCTCTCAGGGGATACCTGTCATTGCCTGCAAATGTGAGGTATGTACGTCTAAGAACCCCAGGGATAAGCGGCTGAGAACTTCAGGTGTGTTAAGCCGCAAGAATACCACCATCGTTTTTGATACGGGGCCAGATTTCCGACAGCAGATGCTGGTCAACCATATAGATGAAGTAAACGCCATAGTCTTCACCCATAAGCATAAGGACCATACAGCAGGTCTGGATGATGTCAGAGCATACAACTATCACTACCGGCGGCATATGCCCATCTATGCAGATCATTCTACCATAGAACATCTGAATAAGGAGTACTACTACATATTTGAGAATCAGGATTATCCGGGAATTCCTAAGCTGGAACTAGAAGAGATCTTCCCTTTTAAAAGATTTGAGGTTGGAGACATTTCTCTTCTTCCCATCCCCATTATGCATGGAAGCCTGGAAATACTGAGCTTCCGGGTCGCAGATTTTGCTTATGTAACAGACGCTAAGGTTATCTCCCTCACTTCTAAGGAAAAGTTACAGGGCCTGGATACATTGGTTCTCAACGCACTTAGGCATAAGGCCCATCATTCTCATCTAACACTTGCTGAAGCCCTGGAGGTGATTGAAGAGCTCAAACCTAAGAAGGCTTACCTAACCCATATCAGCCATTTGCTGGGAAAGCATGATGAGGTATCTGCCACTCTTCCGGAGAATGTATTTTTGGCTTACGATGGCCTTCAGCTTGAGTGGGAGGATTAGGTAGATGTTGAATTTCTGAACAGCAGCATGCTACCCTTTTTAGGAGGCATCGGGGGGCACAATACTAATAGGAACTATCTACTATCCAGTGTTACAACGCCTGCAGCGGGCCTTCCATATCAGCCCTGTGCCTTCATTTTGGCATTCGCCCTAGCAAAAATGCTTTGCCTCACCAATGCAACGCTACAGTCCTCCCACAATCGGTGGTGAGGCGGCCTCCCAATTTATGCTTTGATATATCTGTTCGAGATAGAAAATCAGAACCTTGAAGAGGTTCTATTATTATAGGTACAGTTTGATTAATTGATGATCCAGAAGGGATCACACTCAAGCCCAAACGCTGTATTCACACAATTGGTTTAATTCTCCAGTAAGCTGAGGATGGTAGGACCTATGGATTTTGACAGGATAGAAGCCAGCAAACCATTTTCATGATCTTCTTTCGCTACAAAATCACCTGCAGCTCCATGAAGGAAGCAAGCAAGCGCAGCAGCCTTTTCTGCCTCGTATCCCTGAGCCAGAAAAGAGCCTATCATTCCTGTCAGTACATCCCCTGTACCGCCTGAGGCCATACCGGCATTACCTGTGGTATTGATATAGGTTTTCTCTCCTCCAGCTATGATGCTGCCCTGTCCTTTTAGCACTACTGTACACTTTTTCTCCGTGGATAATTTCTCTGTCACTTCCAGCCTTTCATTGATGACATCTTCTCCAGGCATGAGTCCTCTCATTTCTCCGGGATGAGGGGTAAGTACTGTATGCTCAGGTAAGAGAGCCCATAATTCCTGATATGCGGCCAACGCAGATAAAGCTCCTGCGTCCAGCACCAAAGGAACTTTTATATGGGGGAGCAATAGCTTCAGCAGATCAGCTGTAGCCTTCACATCTCCCATGCCCGGGCCTATACAGACTGCTTTTTTCTTTTCCAGAAAAGGGAGGATTTGTTCCAGGTGCTCAGGTCCCAAGTCTTCATCCTCTCCTACCCCCGCAAACATGACTTCCGGAATTTGGCTTAGAACAAGTTGCCGGTTTACCTCTACACTCATACAAGTACATAGACCTACCCCGCTATGCTTGGCGCCAAGTGCTGACAGTACAAGTGCCCCCCCCATGGCCTTACTACCTCCTATGAGCAGGGAATGCCCCATACTTCCTTTATGCGAATCAGATCTGCGCCTCTGGAAATTCTCCTTAAACCAGGCATTGTCCAATGTTTCTCTTCTGATCCCCAGTTTATCTATCACTTGGGGGAAGATGCCGATATCCAGTACTTCCACTTTCCCACACGCTATGGAAGCTGGAGTAACCTGATGACAAACTTTGGGTAACTGGAAGGTGTAAGTCTTTTCTGCTGGGAGAACTTCATTCTGTATTCTCCCACTATGTGCATTCAGGCCAGAGGGAAGGTCTATGGCTATGGTAGGTAATGCTTTCTCCCTAAAAAAGGAAAGCATATCCTTTATCAGCCCTCTCACTTCCTGCTGGACACCTGTGCCCAGTAATCCATCAATCAAAATAGGAGAAATAGCTTGGTTCTCTATCCATTCATCCACCTCTTCCCTCTCATACACTTGCCACTTTACACCCACCTTTTCAGCCACTTGAAACATGACCTGGGCATCTCCCTTATATCTGTCCCGCGGATGTGAACACAGCCCTAATACATTATACCCTTTCAGGTGGAGCTCACGGGCTATGACCCATACATCTCCCCCATTATTACCGGGGCCTATCAAGCATAAGAAGGGTTGGTGAATACCATATTCTTCACAGATTCTTTCTGCTGCCAGCATTCCGGCTTTCTCCATTAATAAGATACCTGGATACTGGTATTCTTCTATTTGAATAGCATCTGCCAGCCTGATTTGCTGTGTATTGGCCAATAACATAGACAGGGGTTATTGATGAATGAGTCCTTCGTCTTTCATCATCATAAGGGCACTTTGCACAATCATTTGCCCTTTGGGAGAGGATGGGGGAAGCTGTAATTGTTTCAGGTAGCTCTTATTTCCCTCTTCAAAATGCACGAGGAACATGGCTCTACTTACTCCTTGAATAGCCTCTTTATATTCTACCTGCTGGATCTGTTTTCGATTGATATCAGTAGCAAGGGAAAGTTTTCTATTCTTCAATAGAAAATACAAGGCAGCTACTGCCACTACCAGTAGGAAGGTTGCCAGAAAATAATTTGCGATAATTACGGATATGAGAGAAGCCAGGAGCAGTACCATAGCCAGCCCCAGGTAGAGTACCATCCTGGTTTTGAATCCTCTCTTGTAAAGAAATCTTTCCATTTTCCCCATCAAGTCCTGTTGGTTTATCTCAAGTTTATCTGGATAAATGAGACAAAATCCATTTTTAATCGGAAATGATTTAGATCGGGGACCCGTCATATACAGTTTTTTGAGAAAATATATTAGGGGGTTGGAGGTGCTTCTTTTACCATAGCTTCATAAGCTGTTACTAGCTCATCCACTCTATATAACTTAGACCTGATGATATACTTTTCGCTTTTGGGCTCCCAACCTAATAAGTCTGATGGAAAATCATCAGATAGGCCATAGTCCCATCGCTTCTCAATGTACATCTCATCTGAAGGAAGCTGAATGAAGTCTCCAAAAAACTTCTTTTTCCCTATTTGTACCCAGTCCTCTTTGAGTTTACCTTCTCTTAGTCCAGGATCTCCATATAGGTCTGTCCAGATGTAGTATTCAGTTCCAGCTACATTTAATAATCCACCATGAATCACGGTGAAACGGGTTTCCTTAATGACCTCATTACTAGCGTCCCTTATCACGAGGTTGTGTAAGCCTTGTTCTAGCTCTATGCTTTGATAACCTCCGGGGCTTAGATTATAGAGTACGCCATCAATAGTCACATTAAGAGGTTTATCCCCTCCATTATCAAGATCGATATTCCCATTTTCACAGGCAAAGAAAAAAATGCTCAGGCTTAGGAACCATAGAATCTTTTTACTCATGGAATCCGGTCTACGATAAATCAGACTGTATATTAAACTAAATATGACCTGAAATGCAATATTCAACTGAAAATTCTGCACGATAAAGCCAAGATTACATCCGCAAGAATAATTCCAAAATGAGGAATACATGTAAAATCCATCAATAAAAAAATGTAACTCATTGAGAATGGGAAACTACCTGTATTCATCCTCAGGTGTATACGGAAAAATGGGAGAGTTGGGTGAAATTATTTTAGTAGAGGGGGGAAGAGAGCGTAAATCTGGGCACAAAAAAAGGTGCCAGTACGCAAAACTGAGATACTGACACCTAACGTCAACTTAAAAGCCTTACTCTTTATACTTAATGGACCTTATGTCCATATAGTAACTATCAGATTACTGTGTTCGAACAAATAGTATTATCTGGTACCATAGGTACCGACTACAGTCGAACTGTCAATAATAAAGAAAGTAAATGCTTAGGTTAGTTGCTTGCCTATTAGGCAGGCAGTCAGTTTCTCTGGACAATCTACTATTACCACTAGAAAAACAGTAAAATATACGTATAAATTGTGTTTTCGATACATTTTTCAGCCAAAATCTAACAATTTTCGTCATTGGCAGAAGATTTCTTTACAATG
>JBCDBC010000596.1:0-4347 GCA_039184535.1 Bacteroidota bacterium
ACTAATGCTTCCTTAAACTTACCATATAATTCCTGGAACTTAACCTTTACAGCCGATCTAAATAATATAAGTGGATAAATACTGTAAAAACAACGTGAATCAGTGAGGTTATCCCAGTCAGCACTGAAAAGAGAGTCCAATACCTTATGAAGTCTTTCTCTGGGGGATTCAGTACTTTCTAAGAGGGGGAGGAACGTTTTCTCATATTTAGCTACTACAAAGTCGATCAGAGCCAGGATCATTTCTTCCTTTGTGGAGAAGTAGTGGATGAGAAGGCTTGAGGGTACTCCCATTCGCTTAGCCACCTTTCCCATGGATGCGTTTTCAAAGCCTTCAGAGATGATCACCTCATAGAAGTGTTCCACTATTTCCTGCTTTCTGATCTCAGCAATGCTCTTTCTAGGCATTATTTAGTGTCTTGTAAAAATATTGAGTGATTGCTAAATTTATAAGCGATCATTATATTAAGGCTAGAAAGATAAAAAGTCAATCTTTACCGTTTTCATCATGAAAAAAACACTCCTACTACTCGTTTGTCTGACTATGGCACTATCTATAAGCTATGCTCAGTCGTTTCAAAAAATGCTTCAGACACAGATGATCATGGCTGAAGAAGGTGATACCATACACCTGGAAGCCGGTACACACTCCATTTCCCAAACCCTCTCTATGGATGAAAAAAAGAGCGTGGTCCTAAAAGGCGCTGGAGAGGGAAAGACCGTTCTCACGTTTAAAAAGCAGGAAGCAGGTGCTGAGGGAATTAGAATTACTAATTCTGAGCACATCACCATGATGGATATGAGCATACAGGATGCAAAAGGAGACTGTATAAAGGCCATGGATGTAGATGGATTTGTGTGTAAAAATGTAACAGTAGAATGGACAGGAAAGCCCAATAAGAAGAATGGCGCTTACGGTTTCTACCCGGTTAGCTGTAATGATGTGTTAATAGACAAGTGTACAGCCATAGGCGCTTCAGATGCGGGGATTTACGTAGGACAATCTCATAATATTATCGTGAGAAACTCTGTTGCTCATCATAATGTAGCAGGTATAGAGATAGAAAATTCTACCATGGCAGATGTACATGACTGTCACGCCTATGAAAATACGGGAGGTATACTGGTGTTTGATTTACCTGATCTGCCTAAAAAGCAGGGAGGAAATGTGAGAGTTTTCAATAATAAGGTAGAGAATAACAACTACAAGAACTTCGCGCCCAAAGGAAACATCGTAGGAAAAGTACCTCCAGGATCAGGCATCATGATTCTGGCAACTAATCAGGTAGAGGTATTTGAGAATGAGATCATTGATCATAAGACAGTTGGAGTTTCAGTCATTAGCTACTTTATGACAGAGGAAGAGATTAAGGATGAAGAATATTATCCTTATCCATCTGAGATTTATATCCATAGTAACCGCTTTCAGAAAGGAAAGCGCACCCCTGCCTTAAGCAGCAGAATAGGAAAACTCCTTTTCCTCAAATATGGACGTAAAGTACCAGACATCATTTTTGATGGAATACTTGATGATGAGCAGGATCCTGCTACCAAAATTCTTTGTTTGAGAAATAATGAGAATGCCCGCTTTACTAATCTGGATGCTGCCAATGATTTTAAGAATATCACCTATGATTTGGCTCCCTATGACTGTAGTACTGCAGCTCTCAAAGCTCCAGAATTGGCTGTTTCACCTTAATTTTCATGACTAAGATGCGTTTGCTCAGATTCTCAGCAGCAATATTCATTTGTCTGGCATTATTTATTTCTACTGGCTTTTACAGCCCATTTCAGGAAGAAGCTAAGCTTCAGAGATATCCCATGAAGCTAAGTGAGTATGCCCTGTTTAAAGGAGATCTATCAGAACAGATCCCTGAAGAAGGAGTGGTACCTTATGAACTGAATACGCCTCTCTTTTCTGACTATGCTGAGAAACTGAGGTTTATCAAGCTCCCGGAGGGAGAAAAAGCTGACTACCGAAATAAGGGGGTCTTATCCTTTCCGGAAGGGACTATCATCATTAAAACCTTCTACTATCCGGTAGATAAACGCGCTCCTGAAAAAGGGAGGAAGCTGATGGAGACGAGATTACTCATCCATGAGACTGATGGTTGGAAGGCGATCCCTTATCACTGGAATGAAGAGCAGACAGAAGCTTACCTGGAAGTAGCAGGGGGGATGAAGGAGGTGAGCTGGAAGGATGTGAGAGGGAAGAAGCAAAGGGTGAATTATGTCTTCCCCAATATGAATCAGTGTAAAGGCTGTCACAGTAATGATGGGGAAATGACCCCTATAGGTCCTTCTGCCAAGCAGTTAAACGGGAAGTTTAGTTATGAGGAGGGATCAGAAAATCAACTTCTTTTTTGGGATCGGCATCAGTTGATAGCTGGAATGCCGGAAATGGGAGATATCCCTAAAGTACCCGTGTGGAATGAGCCTGTGAGCGGTAGCCTTGACCAAAGAGCCAGAGCTTGGTTGGACATTAACTGTGCGCATTGTCATAATCCTAATGGACCTGCCAGTACTACCGGTTTATTTCTGGAATATGAAGAAACGGACCAGACGGCCCTAGGGCTGATGAAGACGCCTGTAGCAGCGGGAAGAGGATCAGGTGGTTTCTTACATGACATAGAACCTGGAAAGCCTGATCAGTCCATTCTCTACTACCGCATTAACTCAGAAGATCCGGGAGTCATGATGCCGGAACTAGGGAGAAAACTTATCCATAAAGAGGGTGTCGCTCTTATTAAAGAATGGATAAGTAGCATGTAAATTCATCCATTATTTGGAAAAAATAAGACAGGCAGGGAATGTTCCCTGCCTGTACTGGTATGTATTATCCCTAACAATACCAACAATTTGATCCTCCCTAACATTGGACCAAAAACTCTTTACGATTATTTGTGTCTTCGAGTGTAGAATAAAACTTGCAACAATGATAATGAGAGAATCATAAAGAAAGATGGAGAAAATATGCTATTTTGCCGAATATTTTTTAGGTTATTTTGATAATGTGTGGTCATTTTGAATGTTTTTTGGTAGTTTTTTGCCGAAAATGTATTTTGTAATAAATGGTCCAAATTACCTTAGAATAAGGGAGCTTTTTCAAGAAAACTACGGAAAATGAATGAGTCAATTTTACCCAAACGACTTATTGAATTGGTATCGATTTTGACTCCTGCTGAGAGAAATACCCTCCCATATTGGCTAAGAGCAGAGTTTGAGGGGAAGAAAAATACAGTCAGAAAACTATGTGAATTATTGTTAGATGGAAGCGGAGAAATGGAGATTGCTACAGGGATCCGTCCTGGGAAAACCCTTAGCAGGAATCAGCTCAGAAAACTCTCAGACGAACTAATAGGAGCTATCAAAAAATTTCTTGCCTTAAAGCAGATAGGAGATAATCCCAATATACTTGATGTCAATTTTCTCCAGCTGTTATTGAACCGAAATGAGCTAAGCATCTTTCCCAAGATCTTTAAAGAAAGTCAAAAGCGTAATGCAAAGCTCTCACCAGAGGATGAAGGGTATTATAGATACCTTCATAAAATGGAAAAACTCTCTATCTCCTTTGGATTACTGGGGGGGCAACTTCCCGTAAAATCTGATTGGCAAAGCTTCATTGATTCAACAGAAGTAGCAATGACGTTTGAATACCTGGAAACTCTGCTAACCATTGCAGTAATCCGGGATCAACGTGGGTATGATCTAAAGAGTAAATTCGAATCTCAGTTTATTGATTTTAGTAATAAAACCTTGTCCCCCGGCCAAGAGTATCTCCCTTTATTGTTTATTTATCAGAGCTTATATGAAGGCCTTAATCACAAGGAGGTCGCTATCAATCAAGCCTGGGAGACATATAAGAAGATTGCTAAGAGGCTTCCTTTTGACTCTGCAAATAATCTACTTAGGATATTCATTTATTTGGTAAACAGAAATGCAGAGGAAGAAGAAAGTAAGGAGCTATTTAAGCTAGTTTACGAGATCATTAGTTGGGCATCATCAGAACTAAGTATTTTTATAGATAGGAGATATTCCAAAGCTATTGTGAGTTACTTGATCATTCTAGCAGAGTTATCCCAAACTGAGGAGGAAAAGAAAAAATGGATTGACGAGTGTAAGTTGAAGGTTGAAGAATATTATAGAAGTCTTCCGGATGAAGAAAAAGAAGAGTTTAGGTTACTTAGTATCGCTAAGATTAACTTCCTGGAAGAGAAGTATGATGAGGTATTGAAACCTATGAATATGTTTACATTTACTGATCCACGTAACAGAATAGATCATCAAATTCTGATACAGCAAGTCCTTTTTGAAAGAGGGGAGAGGGAAGGAATACCAGATTCATTAC
>JBCDBC010000597.1:0-4344 GCA_039184535.1 Bacteroidota bacterium
GCTGGAAGAGATGCTGCTCTATCTTATCCAGAAAGAAGGAAAGGGAGTCCTGCACTTTTTATTAGCTGACTCGGCTACAAATCATAAAGGTCATTTACAACAGGTAGTAAGCAAGCATGCTTACCACAGACTTAGTCTGGAGGAGTTGGCTTTTCTCTGTCATATGAGTGTATCTACTTTTAAGCGGAAATTCAGAGAAACCTATGATGCTTCTCCAGCCAAATGGTTTCAGCGAAAACGCCTCGAGAAAGCCAGAAGAGAACTAGTAGAGAATCAAATCCATCCAGGAGAACTGTATATAGAAGCTGGATTTGAGAATTTCTCCAGTTTTTCCCAGGCTTTTAAAAAAGAATTCGGCCAATCCCCCAGCCATTACCTCAGTACTAACATTTGAGCTTTTTGCCACAATGCTTGGCCTGAATGGAATAACCCTATAAGGCCTTATGGCCATAGATTTGCCTTCATACTAACATTGATTCATTATGAAAAAGGCAATTCTTATCACAATCACCTTATTAATCAACGGGCTATTATCTGCCCAAACCTTCACCCTTAAAAGTGCAGATGTATCCGGTCAGGCCAACCTGAAGGAAGTATTCAATGGCTTCGGATGTACAGGAGAAAATATCTCCCCTCAACTCAGCTGGGAGAATGCCCCAGAAGGGACTCAGAGTTTTGCAATTACCATGTATGACCCGGATGCCCCTACGGGAAGCGGATGGTGGCACTGGCTGGTATTTGACCTGCCGACGGCTACCACTTCTATTGTTGCTAATGCTGGTAATACAGAGATGAACCTACTACCTGCTGGGGCTATTCAAAGTATCACTGACTACGGAACTACAGGCTATGGTGGGCCTTGTCCACCTGAAGGTCATGGACTGCATGAGTACATGATCACAGTTTATGCACTGAAGGTTCCCTCTCTTGGATTGGATACAACAGCATCCCCTGCTTTGGTAGGTTATTACCTGAATGCAAACGTCATAGAAAAAGCCTCCATCGTGTTTTATTATCAGCGTAAGTAGTAGATTAGCTGGCATGGAATGGAATGCGAATCTATACAATCAGAAACATGCTTTTGTCTACCAGTTTGGAACTTCTCTGGTGGAAATGTTGGCCCCTCAGCAAGGGGAACACATACTGGACATAGGCTGTGGGACGGGTGAGCTGAGCTATCAAATAAGTGAGCACTGCGAAGAGGTAGTGGGCATAGATCAGTCTGCCAATATGGTGGCCCAGGCCAGGGAGAACTATCCAGCGCTGACCTTTCTGGAACTAGATGCCGCTTCCTTTAAGCTAGACAGACAATTTGATGCGATATTTTCGAATGCTACCCTTCATTGGGTAGCAGATTTTCGTGGCGCTATCCAGTGCATGTATGACCATCTAAAGACCGGAGGCAGAATGGTCATAGAGTTTGGTGGGAAAGATAATGTGGGGGCTATTCTCAAAGCACTCAAGCATTCTCTCGGACAAAGAGGATACGCTGAACAAGCCGCTTTCAATAGATGGTACTTCCCTTCAGTAGGAGAATACACCACTGAACTTGAGCAAGCCGGATTCCGAGTGTTATCTGCAGAACACTATGATAGACCTACTCAGTTAGTAGATAATGAGAATGGAATTAAGGACTGGCTAACTATGTTTGGGAAGGATTATCTGAAGGGCGTAGCTGAAGAGGAAGCAGATGATATACTTGAGGAGGTTCAGGTATCCTTGAAACCGGGCCTATACCAGGAAGGCATGTGGTACGCTTATTATAAACGACTCAGGATAAAAGCACTCAAAGAATAAAGCTGAGATGTCTACCACAATCAGTTTCACAGATACCTTCTCCTGTACCCTTGAAAGGGCTTTCAAGGCGCCTATTTATGGAGATGCTACCCGTTTTTTTACCGGTTATAGATTCCAACCTGCCGTCACCGGATTCGAGGAAGATGAGACTTGGGGAGAAGTCGGAGGGTATAGGTATCCTAGCACTGATGGAAATCTATTTCTCAAGCCGGGCATTACTTTCTATGATGTCATTCTCCAGAAGATCCCAAATGAGTACTGGGAGTGGGCTATTTATGATTTCAAGTCTCCTTTTCTATTCTTCTTGAAAAAATGTGTGGGTTCATGGGAAGTGGAGGAAATACGACCAGGGCTTATTGACGTCTGTTTTACCTATCAGTTAGTTCCAGTTCACAGAGTCTTGCATCCTATATGTTGGGTGTTTGTGCAAGTCCAGTGGAGAGGTATGATTAAAAGAGCTTTTGTTCGGATCAAAGCCCAGGCTGAATCCGAGGAGATCTTGTTTTACGACCTAAAAAGAGCCTCCAAAGAATAAAAATTGTGTAAGTTCGGGCTAACTACTTGCCTATGCACCGCACAGAAAAAATCTTCTTTGAGGATAGCCATGAAGTAGAAATCCAGATCTACTCAGCTGATAGTCCTATCACTTACTTATTCATGCCCGCCCTGGGAGTGAGAGCGTCCTATTACTCACCCTTTGTGGAAGCCTTACAGCAAGAAGGCATTAATGTGGTCCTCATGGATTACAGAGGAAAAGGAACTTCTAGTCTCAGAGCTTCAAGCAAGGTAGATTTTGGCTATGAGACCTTGATACAGGACATGGCTAAGATCGTAGACCGTATCCATGAGATTTTCCCAGGTGCTAAATTAGTCGTAGGTGGCCATAGTCTGGGAGGGCAAGTGGGATGTCTACTCACCGCAAGATATCCAGAGAAAGTAGCTGGCATACTGAAGATCACTTCCTGTCTGGTGTACCACAAAGGTTGGTCAGGATGGGGCAATGTTCAGGTCAGGATGGCAGGAACGCTCTTCCCTTTAATAGCTGGAATAGTAGGCTATTTTCCAGGAGAAAAGGTAGGATTTGGTGGAAGAGAGGGAAAAACCCTCATCAAGGAGTGGGGACATAATGCCCTTACAGGTAGGTATGATCTTTCCGGAACAGACTTCAACTATGAGTCTACCCTTCCCAACACACTCAAACCACTTCTGTCTATTTCTTTCAAAGGGGATTTTATGGCCTCATATCAGGCCGTGAAAAATCTCTATCAGAAACTTCATCCTGATTCTCCCATTACCCATCACCATATTTCATCTGTAGATGTTGGCTTAGATAAACTAAACCATTTCAACTGGGTCAAGAAACCTGGGTATGTAGCTGAGCTGATGGCAAACTGGTTGAAGAAGACCTTTGGGTAATGAGTTTTGCCTACTTTCCCACCATCACATCATAGGCTTCTGGGATAGCTAAACCAGAGAAGCCATCCGTTAGGCCGTAGAAGATGAGGAAGAGAAATACTAGTCCTAGTCCAAGAATCATGTTGGCCTGGTTGAGGGGTGGGATACCTAAGACATCTTGCTCCATCTTGTCTGCATGAATGGCAGCTATATGTCCGAAGAAGGCGAGAATGGCTAGAGCATAATAAGGGATAAAAAACAGGTTGAAGGGAAATGTATTCAGACCTACAGCGCCGAAGTAGATGTTGGTATCCAACCCAAACAAAAATCTCCCTCCCATTACAGCACTTACATGAATAAGCAAAAAAACGGCTAAGTATACCCCCGTCCAGATATGGATTTTCTCAAAGGGAGTACTAACAGACTTGCGTTTTGAATTGAACAACCTGAGCCCGGATAAGATCTGAACCCCAACAACAAGTATAAGCAGGATTTCAGCGAATAAATTCCTATAAATCAGGCGAAGATTATTCATGATCCTGATATGAGTTTCCACTCCTGCGATACTGGAAGCATGGTTCAGCAAATGCAACCCAATGAAGGCTGTCAATAGCAGACCAGAATAGTGATGGAGTCTTTTCAGGCTCATGATGGTAAAGATGATGCACAAACTCAATGAACAGCCTAACTTCTAAAATAGTCAATTTCTGAATAATATGGATTGAGGTAGGAAAGTGAAACTTGTTGGAAGGGACTTCTTTATGCCAGTTTCTCCTTTAATAGACGCAAAAATAACTTAGGTTTTTCCAGATCAGGGAAGTGCCCACACTGATCAAAGCTGATGATGTCAGTCTTGGGATTGTACTCTCTGATACTCTCAAACTGGGTTCCTTTATGGGTGAAGTCATTTAGACCATGAACTAAGGTAGTAGGGATAGCAGGGTCAATGGATAGGTCTGCATTTTTATTGGCCATGATCCCCTGGGCAAGGCTGCACAGGCAAAAAAAGCCTCCTTGCTTCACCACATTCACGGCTACTTCCTGATAGAGTGTTCGGTCTACTCCCTTGGGGAGAGCATAGTTATACCACTTTTGCGCAAATTTTTTCTCTACAAAGGGCATGAGCATCTGGCCCAAATAAGGGACCTTCAA
>JBCDBC010000598.1:0-4344 GCA_039184535.1 Bacteroidota bacterium
AGCCCCGGGACTATTTTTTTTACTCTTCCCAGAAAGAGATCACCAACAGAGAATTCTTCAGTAAGTTTCTCGTGGTGAAGCTCTACAATTTTTTTATTCTGTAATACTCCTATCCTCAGGCCGTCTTCACTTCTGGATACAACTAACTCGTTCACATTTTTAACATTAATGTGTGTTCGGTAGAAATTAGTCTACCGAGGTCCAAAAAGACGGAAGTAAATAGCTGGTGCAGAGGAATAAAGAGGAAAAATCTTTTTCAATAGAAAATGCCAGGAGACTTAACTCCTAGCGATTTTTCTTCTTGTGTCGGTTTTTTCTCAGTCTTTTCTTACGCTTATGCGTAGAGATTTTGTGTCTTTTTCTTTTCTTTCCACAAGGCATAATGACCTCCTTATATTTTTTTAAAACGTATTTAACAAAGCTCTAGCTTCAGCCGTTAATTCGGGATCTGTTGAAAGTTCAATGGCTTTTTCAACAAACCCCCTAGCTTCTACCGAATTATCCAACTGAAGAAGAACATATCCCAGTTGGAAATTTGCTTGTGCATTCTCAGGTTCAAGTTCAAGAACTTTTTCAAACCTGGATTTTGCCTTATCCCACTGTTGGGTTTGAATAGAAAACATACCCAACATGAAACTGGCTTCTACATTATCAGGGTTAAGCTCAAGGACTTTTCTTATCGTGAGAATTCCCTTCATGCTATTCTGTTGCTGCCTGGACTCTGTATATGCTAGGCCCAAATTTAGCAAAGCAGGCTCATCATTAGGGACATTTGAAATAACTTCTTCCAAAAGCTGGATGCCTCTGGAAGAATACTTTCCAAACAACTCAGGATCAGAGGACACAAAGGTAAGCTTTGAGGCGCGGTAATTCAAAATCCCAAGCCTTCTTTTTGTGTCAATGTTATTTTCTACCGTCAGAAGTTGCTCTCCGTAGTCAGCAGCATAGGCAAATCTTCCCCTATCTGCTAGTCGGGAAACTACTGAGTCCAGGAGTCTTGCCTTCTGGGCACCCTCGAGCTCACTCAGGGCTGCAATCCATTCATCCAGTTTGGGATCTGAGCCCAAAGGAGGAAGCTTTGAACCTCCTGCTGGGGAGGCTGAAGACTGAATAACGGCCTCAGGTAAATTGGTAAGATTAGTTTTATCTGCGAAGAGTAGTAGAATAAAAACAATTCCCCCTCCAATGATCACTACCCACCTGAGCATATTATCTTTCATAATCTCCCTTCATATCCTGGTAGATAAAAACGATGCTCCTTAAGCAGGTTTAACATCTGCACTTTTTACCTTCTCCACGAATACCTTTGCCGGTTTAAAGCTAGGAACGTAGTGAGCAGGAATGGTGATAGACTCATTCTTAGAGATGATCCTACCTACCTTTTCTTTTCTATATTTCACTACAAAACTGCCAAAACCCCTGATATAAACATTTTGACCACTCGCAAGGGAATTTTTCACCACAGTAAAAAAACCTTCCAACGATGCAGATACATCTGCCTTATCTATCCCTGTCTTCTGTGAAATTTCGTGGATAACTTCAGCCTTAGTCACTGTTATCTAAATTACTATGTATTAAACAATTAGGACGTGATTTCTTTCGAAACGATCCGCAAATTTATAAGATTCAAGCAAATGACAAAATCTTTTTCCCCCAAAACTGTCCACTTTCCCTAAAATCCTGCAATTTCTGATAGGTCAATGAATTTCTCTCTTCTTTCCCAAGAATTTATTATCCCTTTTCAGCTACGACTTTTCTATTTTCGACAGTTTTTTATGCTGATTTTCATTCAGATGATCTAACAAAGATAGGGAGTCAATCGTTTGAATTTCCCACAAAATAATTCTTATTCCTATAGCAAGTGCCCCAAGACCCAACAAGTCATTCTCTACAGAATCCTGACTATATAGGAAGTCAGATCCATCAATGGTATCTGCAGCAAGGCAGAGATTTACCCTGGCGGGACACTTTTGACCCATATAAGATATGGCTGGCTGAGATTATTCTCCAGCAAACCCGCATCCAGCAAGGGATCAAATACTACTACCGTTTCCTGGAACGCTTCCCCCATGTAGATAGCTTGGCCAAAGCTGAGATAGATGAAGTTCTTAAATATTGGGAAGGCTTAGGCTATTACTCTAGAGCCAGAAACTTGCATGCTACTGCCAAAAATATAGTTGAAAACCTTTCCAGCACCTTCCCGGATCATCATACTGAGTTGATAAAGCTTAAGGGAGTAGGACCCTACACAGCCAGGGCCATTGGTTCCTTTGCCTTTGGTAACTCTACAGGAGTGATTGACGGGAATGTGCTCAGGGTCATGAGTAGGGTACTGGGAGATCATTCTCCTATTAATGAGGTATCTACCAGAAATAAGTTTCAGCTGATCATATACGAGTGGGTAGCCAAGGTACCTTCCAGGGAATTTAACCATGGGATTATGGATATAGGAGCCACCATATGTACCCCTACTCAGCCTGCCTGTATGATTTGCCCGCTGGAAAATACCTGTGTGGCCCGAGCAGAAGGACTTACCCAGGTGCTTCCCTATAAACCCAAAAAGCTTAAACGTAAAATCAGGTTTTATCAGTTTTACCTTTGTAAAAACCAAGCAGGGGAAATAGCCGTAAGAAAACGTCCCGAGAAAGGGCTCTGGGGAGGCTTATGGGAAATCCCTCAAACGGAAGTTTCCAGAGATTTTTGGTTGAAGAAAGTAGATGAAGTAGGAGGAACTTATGCCGGAGAGTTAAAACACGTATTCACCCACTTTGATATGATGATACATGTCTATGACATAAGTGGGGATTCCTTTGATACTGAAGGCTTCCAGTTTATTTCTACAGACAAAATAGCTATATTTGCTTTTCCCAAGGCTATTCTGACCATCTTTGACCTCTTCTTGTTTTTGTAATCCAAAATTTTTTCGTTTATGGCAAAATACGGTCTTAACAAAGTAACGCTCATTGGGAACCTGGGAAAGGATCCAGAACTTAAGTATCTGGATAGTGGAGTAGCATTAGCTACCATTCGTATAGCCTGTACTGAGAGGAGCAGGGATAAAGAAGGGAATTACATTGACAGAACTGAATGGGTAAGTGTCAACCTGTGGAGAAATCAGGCTGAGATTGTCTCCAAGTATTGTAGGACGGGTTCTACGCTCTACATAGAAGCTAGACTCAAAAACCAATCCTGGGAAACGCCTCAGGGCGAGAAAAGAAGTAGATTGGATGTTGATGCAACCAAAGTAATCTTGCTGGATGGCAGGAGTGATGGAAGCAGAACCTCAGAAAACGGAAGTAATTTTGGAAACGTAGCTCAAGCTGCCGGTTCACCAAATCCTTCCTTTGAAGAACCTGATGATCTGCCCTTCTAGAAGTTTTTAACACTTCCTGCCAGACCTGTTACCAAAAAATTAAACTATCAGTGGAGCCGGTTTCGGGGACCTTCCCCTTACTACAGATAAATATCATCTCATTTGTAACTCAGTCAGGATTTTTCCTGCTGTGTATGTTGATTTCATTTCTAGTATCCGGTGCTGAAGTGGCTTTTTTCTCTCTTACCAAGGCAGAAGTAGAAGAGTACAGAAACACCCAGACCAGGCTTTCTCAGAAAGTCTGGTCATTAGTTAACCAACCTCAGCGCCTCCTGGCCACCATCCTCATAGCCAATAACTTTGTTAATGTAACGGCCATTATTCTAGGCTCCAGTATATTGGGACAGCTGGCGGAAGCCTTTGAATGGGAAAACTCTGTTTCCCTACTAGGCTGGATAGTACCTCTTGACCTCTTTCTAAACATAGCCATCATAACCAGTATCCTCTTATTCTTTGGAGAAATAGTCCCTAAAGTCTTTGCAGCCAAAAATAAGCGCTTTCTGGTAAAAACACTGGCAGGTCCCTTAGAAAGCTTAAGATGGGTGTTTGCGCCCCTAAGTACCATTCTCATAAGAACAACAGAGTTTATCAGCAGCAATGTATCAGCTAAAGAAGAGGCAACTTCTCTACAGGATTTAAAGCATGCGATAGATATCACCACCGAAAAGGATGCAGATACAGAGGAAAAGGAGATTCTCAAGGGAATTGTAAACTTTTCTAATATCTCTGTAAAGAGTGTCATGCGGGCCCGTATAGATGTCATTGCAGTAGCAGTAGATACAGGTCTGGAAGAATTAATTGACCTTACCAAGGAGCATACCTACTCCCGCCTACCTGTATATGAAGAGAATATAGACTCCATCATTGGCGTCTTGCACATCAAAGACTTACTCCCTTTTGTCAGGGATAATGTACAAGAGGTCAAGCTGATAGATTTAATAAGGCCCGTACAGTTTGTACCAGAAAGTAAG
>JBCDBC010000599.1:0-4334 GCA_039184535.1 Bacteroidota bacterium
ATAGAGGTGGGGTGAAGCCAGAACTGGCTCCTGCCTATGTGAGAGGCTGTGTGGTAGAAGATGATCCAGGTTGGGCTTATGCCAGTCATTCTTCCTATGCCCATTTTGATAATAATATTTCTTACAACGTGATCGGTGGAGGGTTCCAAACAGAATCAGGAGATGAGCTAGGGTCCTTCACGAATAACATAGCCATCAGGACTGTAAACGCAGAATACCCCATCAGATGGGAAGCACCTGATAATGCCCCGGACAGGCGTGAAGCCTCACAGGATTTTGCCTTTCAGGGAGATGGATTTTGGATACATGGTGGCGGAGTTTCTCTTAGTGGAAATGTGGCTTCAGGTTGTTCAGGTCACGGCTTTATTTACTGGCCAGAAGGTCTGATAGAGCCCGGAACTTTAACTGAACCTTTCCGAAACACCTTCAGGCCGGCTAACCTGGGACTTTCTCCAGATATAGCTTTGTTTGAAGATGCACTGGCTACAGGTTGGGTAAATGTGGCAGGCTTTAAGAATAACACAGCTTACTCAGCAGGGATAGGACTTGCGACTTATTATCTTCATACCACTTTCTTCGCAGATGAAGGGGATTATGATCCAGCCTATATAGCCACAGTTCATTCTACCCTGGAAGACTTTACAGCCTGGAACATTGATAGAGAGGGAATACAGTTAAACTTCACTGAACGGATAACCTTTAAAAATGTCAGGCTGGTGAATAGCGATGGAGATTCTACTTCCATAGGGATCTGGGCTAGCCATTACAGGTCAAAGAATAAGATGGTATTTCAAAATACCCGAATAGAAGGCTTTGGAACAGGACTAGCCCTTCCTCCTCAAGGGCAGGTGACAGTGGCCTATGGCTTTCTGAAGAATAAAACCAATTTTTATATTCCTTCTCCTGGCTTATCATTTAGGGATATGTTGATTGAGAAAGTGGTTACAGAAGCAGATCCTGCTTTCAGTAATCCTGTGGAAATTAGAATGGAGGCGTTCTTCACCCCCCCGGAAGGTAAATTTCCTTTATACTTTTTGCTGCCTGATAAGACCATTCTGAATTATGGGCCTTTCAGAAACCAGCGCCTATACTTTGATGAACAGGCCGCAGCATATATACCGCTTAAGTCTGATAATGAACCTTATACCTTCTTTGATGAGAAAAGGTATATTCAATCTCAGTTTGCTCAAAAGACTAACCAGGAGTTACAAAATACTTATCAGATGTCCTTTGGCGGCTCTTTACTCCCTTCTGATGCCATAAGTGTAGAAGGAATTATAGGAGGAAAAATACGTGCCTGGCAGAATGAGACCTTGAATGTACCCATCTGCATAAATGCAGCGAAAGAGGTCAACCTCGAAGTATTAGATGCATGTATTACAGCCAGCACAGATAAAGTGGAAGGACCTCTCCCGGCCTACACCCATCCTGTAGGGACTGATATCACTACCAGTATAGATCAGCCAAATACTAAAGAACCTATCGTGAAAATTTACCCAAACCCTACGACCGGTTTATTTAACATAGAAACTGATCTAAGGGACTACTCTGCTCAAATTTACTCTTTGGATGGAAGAATGATTCAGCAGCTTGAAAATCAGCAAGGAGAATCGGAAGTAAATACAACTTTATGGAGTCCCGGTGTGTACATGCTGCGTATAATAGACCATTCAAAGAGCCAATCTAAGGTATTAAGGCTTGTTAAAACCTCAACTCCCTAACTGACTCAGAATATTCCTGAGCATATACCTAAAGCCATTCCTCACCAGGGATGGCTTTTTTAGATAGGTTTTATAAGGATAAAAGTAGGGTATCTCTTCCCCCTCCTCGTTTGTATACCAAATCTTATCCGGATAAGAGAATTTGTTAAGAGTGCCATACGGAGGGACTCTGAGTCCGCGCCTACAAAAGAGAAAAATGTTATGAAAAATTTCCTGAGTATTCTACTCTTGGGATGGGTATTCCTTATATCCTGTGAGAAAACCCAAGTTGAAGATCTAAAAGTAAAACCCGGATTAGCATTTCCAGCTTTAACACCTACCACAAAAGGAGATCTGTTATCCTATGAAAAAGTAAAGACCTTAAGCCCTCAACAAATATTGAGTCATATTCCTGAGAGAAATGATCTAGGAGTTGATCTCACTCCCTATATAAAGAATTCCATTTCCCTTTACCGAGTATATTATTCTTCCACCTTGGGAGAAAATCCTATTGTGTTGTCTGGTATGGTGATGGTCCCAGAGGTAGAGGGAACTATACCCCATTATCAATATCACCATGGAACGGTTATTCCTATTGGTTCGGAGGCACTGGATGTTCCTTCCTTATATGAAGGGAATGGCCCGACAGAGGAGCAAGAGCAGTTTGAAGCGCGAATCTTAATGGCCATACCTGCAGCAGCGGGATTTTTCACCAGTGGTCCAGACTATGCAGGTTATTCCATTTCTTACGAGAAGGAACATCCCTATGTGAATCATAAAGAACTGGGAGAAAGTTCATTAGGTATGTTGATAGCCTCTAAAGAGCTGGCCAAGCAACTCAATCTTTCTGTAAGTCAGGAAGTATTTCTGGGAGGGTGGTCAGAAGGGGGAGGGGTTTGTCTGGCGCTTCATAAGTTGATAGAGGAAAGAAGTTTACCAGAAATCAAGGTAGCTGCCTCAGCCCCCTTTGCCGGGCCTTACCATTTCTCCAGATTTTTCCGTGAAGTCCTTTCTGCGGATAAATCATCGGAGAATACCTCCATCTACAATTGGGGATTATATGTGGCAAACCAGAATGCTGGCAATCTCCTAGCACCAGAAATGATCTGGAAGTATCCCGTGAATAATCAATTTGATGCGATCAATATTCCTTCTGGCAAGCCGTCAAAAATTTATCAGAAAGCATTTATTGACTCTTTTCTGGCAGGGAATAGTCCGTTGATTGAGGTAGCTAAGAAAAATGATCTCCATGACGGTTGGGCACCTTCAGGGAATGTGTATTTTCACTCTGGTAAGGCAGACAGGATTGTTCCTCATTTCAACTCGTTAGATGCTTACAATGGCTTAATAGGAAAAGGGAGCGGAGAAGTTAAGCTATATGAGTACGAAGGGGATCATTATTCGCCCGTTGGGTCCTATCTCGTGAAAATGATAGATGACTTTATCAGCCTTAAGTAAGCTCATGTTTTTATTCCTTTTTTTATTACCCTATTTAATATCATTCTTGAATTATGAATAGATTAGAATTTGTCAGAATGTGTGGCCTGATAGGCTTAAGCATTCCCTTTCAAGCTGCCTTGACTTCCTGTGATAAGGAAGAGGTGCCTGCAGGAGCCGGAAATTTCGAGGGGAAGGTGCTCATCATAGGAGCGGGTGCTGCAGGACTGACCGCCGGATACTTACTCAAGCAGAGAGGGATAGACTTTAGCATTATAGAAGCTTCTTCCACTTACGGTGGGAGAATGAAAAGAAATAATACCTTCGCTAATTTTCCTATTCCATTAGGAGCAGAATGGCTGCACGTAGAGAAGGACGTATTAGCAGAAATTGTAAATGATAGCTCAGTACAGATAGATGTGGAAACCAAGCCTTATGATCAGGCCGTGGATTATGGTCTGTTAGATGGGCAAAGAATAAGCGTATCTGACGTTGGGTTCACCATAGACCAGAAGTTCATTAATTCTACCTGGTTTGACTTCTTTGGCCAGTACATCGCCCCTTCAGTAAAAGACAAAATTACCTACAACACTGTAGTTAACTCCATAGATTATTCAGGTAGTCAGGTGGTGGTGAAAACTGCTAATGAGGATTTCATAGCCGATAAGGTCTTTACCAGTATTCCCCCAAAAATTCTCCAAAGAGGAGACGTAAGCTTTACTCCTAATCTTCCTTCGGATAAGGTGGATGCCTTAAGCAAGGTTACTGTTTGGGATGGCTGCAAGGCATTCATAGAGTTCTCGGAGAAATTCTATCCTGCTTTTACTGCCTTCGATATCCAGCCTACCTCCGCGGGACAGAAGCTGTACTATGATGCCTCCTATGGGCAGAATACTTCCCAGCATATTCTAGGTCTGTTCGCAGTAGGGACGGGTACCCAGCCTTATGTAAATCTGGAAGGAGATGCCCTCATCAATTACATGCTGGAAGAACTGGACCAACTTTATGATGGCAAGGCCTCTGCCACCTACGTAAAGCATGTATTCCAAAACTGGAATGCCGAACCCTTTGCGCGAGGCGCTTATATCTATGACCAGGAGAACTGGAGAAGGATACGCACCTTGGGCGAATCTGTAGACGGGAAGCTGTTCTTTACAGGAGCAGAATATACTACTGGAGATGATTGGAGCAGCGTAC
>JBCDBC010000600.1:0-4329 GCA_039184535.1 Bacteroidota bacterium
GGAAAGATAAAAAACTTGACCATGTAGCCGGTTGTCTTGTCGCATTTGCCATACAGTTATCCTTTGAGCGGGGCTATTATGGATTTACCTCACTACTACCTAAAACACAGCTCATTCCATTGTATATAGAAAAGTATGGCTTCTCTCAATATGGAAGATACCTGGCAATAGAAGGAAAAGAAGCTATCAAACTGAATCAAAAGTATGTATAAATGAAGTACAACGAATTATATCAAAAACTCTTAAAGCAGTATTCTGATCAAGAAATTGCAGATTCCATGCTTATCCCGGCTCAATTAAATGAGCCTCAAAAAACCTATGAGAGAAAAGAATTCGTGGAAAAAAGAATGAGCATGTTAAATGACATGACAGAGGAAGATAGAATGAGAGCTGACATCATGAGACTTAGATTTCAGATGGAAGGTTATCTGAAAGTAGAAGGATTTGCTTTCGATAAAACTTTTGGGAAATACTTGGAAGAGTACATGAGAATCCTAAGAAAAGACAGAAAAGAAATAGCTGCTGATCTTGCTGTCCACTATACTAAGTTGAGCAGAATACTAAATGATAAAGAAGAACCGAATGTAGAACTCAGCTATCGCCTGGAGAAGCATTCTGGTCAGCTAATTCAAGCAACTACCTGGTGGAAACTAACCATGAAAAAACAGGTCTTTCTCATTAGCATGGATGAAGAAACCCGAGAGAGAGAACAGCAAAAGGTCAAAGGATTTCTGAAAGCCGGTTGAAGGGGGGTTTATCCCTAAAATTCGAAGGACTTACCTAATACCTTAAAAATATCACCCTTACAGGGTTTTACTTGCCTAGTCCTGGATTCTACTAAGTTATCAGCCCGATGGGCTTTATCCTATCCTATCATTCAATAATTCATCCATTCAAAATTCAATCATTCTCTCAATCTCCCATTCAATCATTAGGTCATTCACCCCTCAAAAATCTATCAAAAAAGTCCTCGGCAGCTGTGTAGGTTCTTAACCAGCTTTCATACCTGAGAAATCCGTGGACCTCATCCGGGAATACCAGGGTTTCATTGTGTACACCCAGTTTGTCCAATTTATTCTTCAAGTCTATAGATTGACCGAACATCACATTTCTGTCGTCGTCTCCAGTAATTAGTAGTACGGGAGAACTCCAATACTGTAGTTCTGAGATGGGAGAAGAATGGTAAGCCAAGTCCATCAGTTCTTCTGTGATTCCCCAACTTCCACCCGGAGAAAAGTCTCTGCCTCTCCACGCCCAATCATGGACACCATGAAGGTCTACTCCCGCCTTAAACAGATCTGAATTTTTGGCCAGGCCCATAGCCGTTAAATATCCTCCGTAAGATCCTCCCCATAAGCCTATTTTCGCTGGATCTACTTCATCCAGGCCTTGTAAGTACTTGCCGGCAGCCAGTATGTCATTATACTCTGAAGCTCCTCTGGGACCTTGCTTTTCTGCTCTTCTAAAATCCTTGCCATAGCCTATCCCTGCCCTGTAATTCACAGATAGCACCACATATCCTTTGGAGGCCAAATACTGATTGAAGATGTATGCATTGGCGTAGTAGCCTCTGTAGTGGTAGCCCATCAGCATCTGACGGATCGGTCCCCCATGCATGAATATGACTGCAGGAGCATTTCCCTCAGAATTTCCTTTCGGAAGGAATAACTGACCGTGAATATTCATTCCGTCTGAAGCAACAAACTCTACGGCCTTAGGCTCTATGAGTTGGTCTTCAGGGAATGCGTTCGACAGTTCTACCAGATTTACCCTACGTCTACCGTTATGAAGAATGGCTGAGGTGGGAACTGTAGTAGTTCCTTCTCTGTAGGCCATGACTCCATTGGCCAAAGCCACAGGGCTCGTCTGTATGCCCGCTTGATCCGTAAGCATTTCTGGTGTGCCAGAACTTATGTTTACTTTCCATATGTGCCGCCTATTGATGTCCTCACAGTTGCTGGTGACCAAAATAGATCGCTCATCAGTAGAAAGGTCATAATTCTCTACTTCGCATTCTCCTTCTATCAAGTCTGTTACCTCAGTTCCATCAGGATTCATGGCATAAATGTGCATCCATCCTTCATGCTCTGAATAGAAGAGAATCTTATTCCCCTTAGTCCATCTGAGAGGATGGGAAGGATAATATTGAGAAAAGCCTCCGTCATCAGCAGGAGATTTCCATATGGACTTAGCTGTACCACTTTCTACATCCGCCACCATGACCTCAAATTCACGCCCACCCATGATGTTGAAAAGCTGGTCCTTGTTCTGACCCGGCAATCTGATAAATGCTACCTGCTTCCCATCAGGAGACCAGGCGGGATCAGCATCAAATCCAAATCCGGGAGACATCCATGTGATTTTATCTTCTCCGAGAGAATACACCCCTACAAAGCTGTGATTCCCTCTATTACTCACAAAGGCTACAGAATTTCCATCAGGAGACCAGGAAAGCTCTCCTGCCCCATTCCTGGCTTCAAATAAAATTCGGATGCTTAGCTGATCTTCTGTTAGATCTTCTACCATGTAGACTTTTCTGCTTTTTGCATAGATGAGTCCTTTCCCGTCTGGTCTGAGAACAGGCCCGGCAGCATAAGCTATGACATCCTCCTTTTTGCTAGTCAAGTTTAACCTGAGAATTTGCCTTTGGGGTGTGATAGTAAGACTGGCAGGATTGGCAGGCTGTCCTTGACGGTTATTTCCATTCCCCCTTACAAAGATGAGGAAGCCGGAAGCAATATGTACTTGAGAAATATTTTGCCCATCATCCTCTGCATAATCTGTCAGCTGGGTTGGCTGCACATTGTCAATCTCTGTGTACCAGATATTCCTTGCCCCAGCTTCGTTTACTACCCAAGCCAGGCTCTTCTTATCCTGAGAAGGGTGAATGGATTGGACATAGGGAGCACCCAGGGTTTGCGCTAGTTCATACTGTGAGAAAACTGATGACGTTGGGAATAGGCTGCAGCAGATAGCCAAGCCAAGAATCAATAGATTCTTCATAGGAATAGGGTGTTAATGTGGGTGGCCTTTTACAGGCTAAGGCTTTGTAAGCTATGATAATACATCAGGTAGTTAAATCCAATCTCTGTGATAGCAGAATTACTGGGGCACATAGCTCACACACTCCTGAATCCAGTCTGCGTTGGTTCTGTCTACTAGCTGTAACTGGTCCATGTCGGTTTCCAGTACCCACCAGTCTTCATACTGAACCAATTCTCCGCTTACGGAAACCTCTTTTGCCACAAGAGGTAGAAGCTCCTGATTAATAGACTGACCAGAAGTTCCTTTTAGGAGAAGGGGTGCATCAGCTCCTAGGCCTCCTAAAAAGGCTGGAAGTCCTCCTGCTATACAGCGTACCGCACATGATCTGTGCGGCTTACCACTCCCCGGCTTCATGGTCCCGAAATAGCATTTACCATCCAGAATTTCACCCTTGAAGGTCCTTGGCCCCAGTACTTTCCTCTCTAATGCCAGTCCCACTTTCTCATTTTCTGCCAAGGGACTCATATCCAGGATAGCATCCGTCCCTTTAGTCAGCTCATAGATAACTCTCCCTTCTCTGTAGTCTAGCGTTCCTGATGCCTTCACCCTCATGCCTGCCAAGCTACCGCCTTTGTCCTGAGCCATTTCCTCAAGCTCAGCTAGCGTTTCTTCTGCGCCGAACTTTCCAAAGTCCATCAAGAGGAGAGTTTGGTATAATGGCTTAGCCTGTTCATTCTCCCCTACCTTAACCCGGATCACTGGAAAAGGGTCTGAGAGAATGACTCCCTCTATTTCTGTGAGCTGACCTAGCTCATATTTGCTGGCTTCGGAGGGGGTCTGTGAAGTACCCACAATGACGGCTGAGCCCACAGCAAGTAATATCCCTATGATCACGGCCGGCATGACCCATTTCCGAAATTCTTTCGGCATAGAAGGTAGATACCCTATATAGTAAGCCTCTTGATTCTTTTTCATGCTTGTACAGTTAAGGGTTCTACATAGGTACCTTCCGGATGTGGAAGGAGCTTCACCCAGATATGTCCATCTTCTAACTTCAGATCATAGGTAGAGACCTTCTCCGTAAAAGGAGGAGGTGAACACCCATCAAATGGTTGGTACTCATAACCATGCCAGGGACAGACCACACAGCCATTTACTATTTTTCCTTCTCCTAAGGGGCCATTTTGATGTTTACAGACATTGGAGATGGCGGAGTAAGCATTTCCATTTCTGAAAATGGCGATATTCTCTTTGCCGGATACAATCATTTTGGCCCTGCCATCTATAAACTCTGCTGGGGGTGCTACTTTTACAAACTGACTTGTATCAGCTTTACTGGCTTTA
>JBCDBC010000601.1:0-4328 GCA_039184535.1 Bacteroidota bacterium
CATTATTCACGAATTGAAGGGCAAAATCGTGATATCCAAGGCTATAAGATCTCTTATGGATAATGCTGATGGGCATTCCAAAGTAGTTGTTGCTGATTTCTGTACCAAAATGCTTGGTGGCAGCTGTTTCCCAATAAGAGGGAGTAACTTGTCCTTGTTTAGACCAGATACTCCTTTGATCCTGAGTATAGAAGTAGCTGTCAGCTATGCTTACATCTACCCATTCTGTTGTGCTAGAGCCTAAAGTCGTCAGGATGAAGGTATTATTTGGAAGTGTTCTGTTATCTATTACCCGGTTATTCTGGAATACTAACTTTTCACTGCTACCTATATTCACCACCCCATAGGTATAGGTTGCCTCCTCAGTGTCTACATACTTACCACAGTCTATGAATTTGCTATCAGACACCTTCACTTTGTGCACAAAGAGTATGTTTAGCCCTGACCAATAAGTACCCTCTACTACTACATTTCTGACTTCTAAATTTGCTTGATTCTGAATCCCTATCCCTCCATGTAAAGGAATAGTGGTGATAGACTTAACTGTAAATCCTTCAATGAATAAGTTGGCTCGTTGAAGATTAGGTGATTCCAGGGAAGAGGGCTCGTATTTGCAGATGAGATACTTATCCCAGTTTGTATTGGCGCCGGCTTCAGTTAGAAGGTGTTCCGCCTCAGTTGTCAATATGGTCTTATCAGGGCCCGCTCCCATGAGGTTTACGCCCTTTTTGAGTTTTAGCTGACCAGGCAGATGATAGATTCCTTCACTTAGAAAAACCGTATCCCCCGGAGAGCTACTGGCATAGACAGCCAATAAGTCATCAATAGGACTGACGATTATTTTTGAAGGACCCTCCTTTTCCTGAGAAAAACCGTAATGGGTAAGCATTACCAAAAGCCCTATTAATAGGGGTTTAACGGCTCCTACCAACCTTAAGTTGACATATGATTCGTGAGATACAGAGAAGTAGGTTTTCATCTTAATTTCTTTGAGATAAGGATTTGATTAAGACTCCTTCACTATTTATAACCTGATATTTACACTAAAATGATATTTTCTATATCAAAATATTGATTTTCCCTCTTTTGAAGCTTTGTAAGTGCCTGGACAAGGCATTTAAGGCTAGTTAGAAAGTAGAATAGCTGAAGGAAAGAGGGTATAACTCATTACCGCAGATCAACTTAGTCAATTCTATAAGGTGAATCGGAAGCAACTAGGTAATGCCAAAAAAGACCAATCTGCCTAAGCTGACTGGCCTTTCACGTTTGTATTACTGCATCATTCCTCGGGTCTCCTGAACCAGATGTAGGTTTACTGGCTCATATTGACTTGGGAGACTCGTGAAAAATCCTTCCATTCTGTCTAAGGCATTATGCCATTTCTTAGCTGTGTTTTCCGGAATAGGTTTTCCCTTTTGTTTGATGTCTTCCTGAATCAGGAATAGCATCATTCTGTAAGAATTCTCCACCATAAACTGGTAGATGTCCAGTCTTTCCTGAGAATCCTTTGGGGCTTTTTTGACATCCCAGCCATATCCATGAAAGTTGCTGTAGGCTACCGTCAGTCTTGCTGTTTGATTATCAGTGGCTACAGGATCAAAATTCTGGACCATCTGCTTACGGGTGATCATGAAAATGTTATGGATGGAATAACCACTTCTATTGGGCTGACCCTCGCTGAAATCATCCTGGAAGAAATGAGAAAAATACTCTGCACTTTTGGTCGAATTGCTGGAACTGGTTTTTTGTAGTCCCTGATCAAACAGCCAGCCAGTATAGAACCAGGGAACTTTGACCTGCTTCATGGCTTCTTTGTTGCTGCTTTCTATTCTTTCCATGATTTCCTTGGGGAGTTCGAGCTCTTCATCCTTGGAATTTACTCTGGCGAAATCCCCCACTTCCCATATAGGGTTATAGCCTTTGGGCTTTTTAGCCGCCATCCTTAATGGGAAGAAGGCAGAGGTAGGTCTTTCTCCAAATAAGGAGCCCTGGCTAAGCTCCTGCCTAAAGAGGTGTTGGGCTACCAGGACGGATTTATACTTTTTCTTCATGAGGGATTTTCCATTCCCCTGGTAAGGATGATCTGTATATGCATCTACCGCATCATACATCAGCATGAAGTTTTCATCTGTGGGATTCTCCAGATAAAGATCATGTAGGGCGTACCAGTCATCTTCTACTTCTTTGGAAGGCATAAATCCCAGGTCGGGTAGCCAGTCTGCAATGCTGGCATGCTCTTCTCCTCTATGAGGGTCCTCACTCCACCTGTTGAGCGGCATTCCTATTTTCAGGCTTCGGGGATCTACTTTGCTGAGCCATTCTTCCTTTTGGATAAGGGCCTCTTCTATATTCAGAACAGGCACAGTCGCAAATCGATATCCCATATCCTGTAGCTGCTTCCCAAAAGCCAAATCCCTCTCCTGCACATTAGCACCAGGTAATACGGCCCCTCCAGGCTGAAAGGGTCTATCGAGAAGAAAATCTTTAGGATTGGTAATCTGGTATTTATCCCTGAGGGCTTCTATCATGGCCGCTATTTTAGCTGCATCTTCCTTGCCCACATGCGGTTCTCCTCTTCGGAGAATAGCTCCTTTACTAAAATCGAAGTAGGCTAGGTCTATTCCATCTGGAGAATGACAGTTAGCACAGGCAGCACCATTATCCCTATTGGGGTTGCCTGACTTACGCCAGATGGTCAATCCTTCCTCAATGACATTTCCTGGATCACTAGATGGGGCAGGATTTTCAGGCGATTCATCATCACCTTCTTCTACATGCGGATCTACTCCACATGAGCAGAATAAAACGATGGATAGAACTGTAACAAGGGTAACTAACCTAGATACAGGCATCATAGGGCTGAAAGTAGATTCAATGTATGTTCTACTAAAAGTCCCTATAGTAGCGTTTTTTCAAAAGAACTTTTTGGCTTACACATTACATCTTAGATAGGTAGGTATTATCCCCTAATCTATATCCTGCATGGTGTTGGTAACAAAATCAAGTGCCCCTGCCCATGCATTCATCATACTTTTGGTTTTTTTATCACCCAGTGTTTCTTCAATGGTCTTTAGCATGGCTTCCCGAATGATAGGGTAATACTTACCCTTGACGCCATAATTCAGGTGGTTACGGCCCAGTCTCTTTAACCCGCTCACCAAATATTCTGGTCTTGAAAGGGAGTAAACTATGCCTCCTACCATATGAGTAAGGATTCTCCCCTGATCTATCATATTGGTCTTGAATAACTCTCTAAGATCAGGTTTGATGCTAAATACATGATGATAGAAGGTATCAGCGAACTTATCCTCATCCTGAAGTAGCACATGCAAAGAGGCTTGTAACTCCAGTTGCATATCCATTTCCTGGAATTCCTTTACTTCAAACAGGTTGATGGATTCCTCTTTCCCTGCAAGTAGTTTATTGAAGGATTCTCCTATAACCAAACTTTCCTTGGGGACATTCTCCCAAACCGATTCTGAAATAAGTATTTGGGTGGAGGTATGCTTGGTTTGAGATTGTATTCTGCTAGCCACATTGACAGGATCCCCTATAACAGAGAACTGCCTGTGGGTGGGATGCCCCAAGTGCCCAACATAAGCTTTCCCAAAGTTGATGCCTATACCGGACGCCAGTTTTATGTCTATGTCTTTCAGCTCGGTTTTATTCAGCAGGTTCAGGGCATATTGCATACCTAGTCCGGCTCTGATAGCATCCATACAGTTTTTCTCCGGGCTTCCACCAGCAGTCCCAAATACCCCGATGATCTCATCCCCTACATACTGATAAATGATTCCATTATTCATGAGAATCGGCTCACCTAATGCTGTGTAAAACCGGTTTAGCATAAAGGCGATGTCAAAGTTGAGATTCTTGGAAGAAAGCTTGGTATAATTTCGAAGGTCGCAGAATAGAATGGCGATGGGTCTTTCTTCGGCCCTTCCTTCCTTAGCCAGTTCTTTCTGAAGCTGATTTACTTCTCCATTAGACCAGATGAGTCGTTGAAGGGTGATATCCCCTGATGGCACAGCCTGACAGGCAAGCCTAATGGAAGGATCCCATTTTCGTTGCTGAGAAGCTGATTTTTCCTTGGCAGTTTTAGGACCCAGATTGTCAATGCCCTTGAGAATTCTCACTCTACAAGTAGTACAATTTCCAAATCCGCCACACTCATGCAGATGAGGAATCTTATGGTCTATGGAGATGTCCAGTAAGGACTTTCGGTTTTCCTCAATTTCTACTTTTCTGTTAATCCCTGAATAAACGATTGTATGTTTCATCCTTAGGGCTTAGGGTTGATAGGTTACTGGCTATTAATTGGTTAATGA
>JBCDBC010000602.1:0-4314 GCA_039184535.1 Bacteroidota bacterium
CTTTCGCTATCCTTCTTCCTAGACTAGTTTCCAGTTCAAAACTCTTATTTCTGTCAAAATTTATGCGAGGTTTGACGCCAAAAAAGGACACTTGTCTAAACTCATTACCACTTTCCAGAAACAGCTTGGACTGCTGGTTCTGGTAAAAGAAGCGTACATCTCCCAAGGGATCATTCTGGTAAAAAGTGATGTCCTGTCTGAAAAACTGATTGGCTTGGATGACCGTGCTATCATCTTCCAGGCTGCCGAGGCTTATCAGGTAATTAGAAAGAGAATTCTCCCGCTCCTGCTGTTGTGTTAGCCTGAATCGGGTGATAAGTCTGGTCTCTTTTAAGAGGGAAGAAAGAAAATTCTCCTTTTTGAGAGGGAGAGCCTGTAGATTCCATTTCACATTCCCGCTGAGGCTGATTCTGGTAGAAGGAAATAACTGCCTGGAAGGGATGCTTACCCGAATGTAATTAGCTATTAAAGGATTGACGGCTAGCTGAAACTCATCTAATTCCTGTATCCCATTTTCATTGAAGTCTTCCCAGATGTACTGCCCCTGTCCCGTATTAACCTCCAGAAAGCGGACTTCCCTTCTGGATACCTGCTCAGAAGTTAGCTCATAAAGTAAGTTTCCCTGGAAAAGATTGTTTGGTACGCGCCAGTTTGACATCAGCCTACCCGTAAAGATATTTCCATCTTGTAGGTTTGAGGTGATAAAAGCGGAGTCCTGTACACGGAATATGCGATAAGAACTATTTTGGGAGATGTTCCATCCTTTGAGTGGCTGCCATCGTACGGTAGAGAAAAAGGTGTGCGCAAGAGATTTAGGTTTTAGGGTTCCTTCATTTAAGCCCTCTTCCCATCTATAGTTATATGAAGCCTCATATTGAAGTTTTTTACTTTCAAAGGAGAGGTAAGGCCTTAGATCTGTGAACCTGAATGTTTGGGTAGAGAGGCTGTCCCTTCTCTCATCTTTTCTGTCTTCTATCCAGATTTGAGTTCCCAATTTTAGGGGACCCAAAAACCTAAAAATATCTCCCTCATACCGTTTCCAGTCTATGTTTCGATTTTGGCTACTTTGCTCATTCTGTATTCTCGTAAAAGAGAAGGTTCCTTCCAGGCTTTTGCTATGAGAACTGGAAACGGTGTAAACTTGTCTGAAAGCTTTTTCCCCGGGTCCTACCGTTCTCCAACCGTTTTGGGCCTCCAGCCTCATATGATCCCCTAGTTGTAGTCCTAGCTTCACATCTGTAATGTGTTCATTGGTAGATAGGGTAGTGGTATCCAGGGCCCATATCCGATTGTATTCGGCTTGATAGACCCGGTCTATATTTCTATACCTTTTTTGCACCATCTGGTGAGAAATATCCCAGTCTACTTTCAGCCAGGGTTTTAGTTTCACCCCTTTTCCCTTAATCCCGCTTTTTTGAGCCCATCCTAGATTATCCTGATCATCTAAGCTGGATAGCCTGTTATTATCTTCATGACTGACAGATTGTTCTGTGTATAGAAGCACATTGGAGGAAAGTTGGTAATCTGAGCGTACGTTCATCACTTGAAGGAGGCGAGGAAGCACCCACTGTCTGACTGGGTCATAATCTCCTTTGAGATTTCCGCTTTCATCAGTACCTACCCACTGGTATACAGGCTGATTAAATCCGTCATGAATTCTGATATAGTTTCCCTGTCCGGGTCCTACAAAGGAAAAACTGATTTCGTAAATGGCTTGTACAGGGTCATTGGAAAAGACGTATCTCTCTACGTTTTGCCCGTTGACTAGTGTGTCTATTCTGGCATAGCGGATTTGATCTGGATCATATCCTACCTGCCTTACAGCTGAGGTAGTAGCACTCTGTGCATTATCCCCTATTCGCTCCAAGGTGTCTTTAACTTCAGAGAATGCATCTCCATCAGAGAAAGGGGCATTGGGATTATCAGCTTCTCTGGCATAAGAGACTTGAACGTTCCACTTATCATTGGCTGACTGATATTTCCATTTCCCTGCCATAAAGGAGCGATTGTAGTATCTATCGTTATACTCAAAGTCTATGACTATTCTGGAGGCACTACTGATTACATGTCTGGCGGTAAAGGTTACCTCTGCCCGGTTGTAGTCCACGATGTAGTCATTAGTGGCTCCTCTTTTCAGGAGTTTACCATTGAGGTATACCCTTTCACTGCCTGCCAGGACAAAGAAAAAGCGTTCTCCATTTCTACCTCTAAGGCGGTAAGGACCGGAAACGCCCTCCAGACCTATAAAGCTGTTGGTGTGGAACTTTCCCTTAGCCACTGCGCCGCTGAGAGAGGCTTGATGTTGATCCTGTTTGAGTCCTATTTCTACCCCTTGCACATTCCGATAGAAGTTCCCAAACCGGGAGTTTTGCTGGCTCACCTCAAAATCTCCCATAGTCACATAGTAGGGACCCTTCTTCAGTTGAATAAAAATTCGGTCAAAGTCTGAAATTTCCTGGGTAGTACCGTCTGGTTGAACGGGTATATTATCGTCAGTTATGTTCCCAACGATTTCAAGCCCATCCCCCAAATCACCTTCTAGGTTTAAGCGGAGTCCACTGGTAACCGCTGTACTGCGGTTATTTCCTGCCACTATCCCACGGGTGATACTTCCCGTTTTACGGATATTGGATGACTGCCAGAAGTTATTCTTACTTTCTTTCTCTTCGGGAAAAGTGAAAAGCTGCTGGAAAGTATCTTTTTCGAAGGTGGTATTTACCAGCTTTCCGGAAGAGATAGTGGATTTAGGTTTGGAGGTTTGGATTCTGTAAGATAGAATATACTCTCCCGCTGATAGAAGACTATCTGTGAGAATATTTCCCTTGAAGTAATCTAGCTGAAAAAAAGTAGTTGTTATTTTTTTCCCTTCTTCATTTACCAATGTCTCAGTACCTGGAACTATCATTGAATGAGAGAGGGAAGTTTCCGTAGAAGGTTGGAGAAATAGGGTGTCAGTAATGCTAAAGGATTCCTGGGCACTTACGGTCGGAACCACAAGTGCTACCCATATTACAGCATATACCAGGTAGCTATTTCTCACAAATGATTTTCCTCTGTATGCTTGAGCGCCTAAAGATGTAAAACGCTACTAAAAAGACCATTTTCCCTCATGAAACCCGAATATTAGGTAATGATCTAAAGTTGAAACGTAAGGGAAAGCCCAAGCATTGGCAAGTTTCAATGAGAAAAAGTATTACGCTGGATAAAATAACGAGCCGTAAACGACTACAAGCTGTCTTTACCGTTAAATGGGAGGCTGAAGTCTTTGTCTTCAAACGTAGGGTCTAGCGAGGCTTCCGGAAACTCTAGGAAGAATGAAGTACCCTCATTTATACGGCTTTTAAAGTGGATTTTTCCACCACTCGTCTCTATGATTCTTTTGACTATAGCTAGCCCTAAGCCCATACCGGAGCTTTTGGTAGAGAAGCTCGGCTCAAATAAACGCTCCTGTACTTCCTCAGACATTCCCTTCCCGTTATCCTTGATCTCAATATAGGCGATGCTATCATCTATTTTCATAGAGATATGCATGATACCATCTCCATCTATGGCCTGAATTCCATTCTTAATGATGTTATTAAAGCACCTGGATAACTGGTCCCTGTCAGCAAATACATAGAATTTTTCAGGCGCTATGTCTATCAGCCACATGGCTTCTTCTGACTGAGAGTAGAGATCTACTACTTCCAATAATACCTCGTTAAGGAGGACTTTCTTCTTGATGGCATCAGGCATTCTCGCAAACTCTGAGAAAGAGTTAGCAATACGCACCATGGTATCTATCTGTACCAATAGGGTTTTCATCACCCTTGGGAACATTTTATCCAGGCTATTTGCCCGCTCTTTCCAGGCACGACTGAGGTGCTGAATACTAAGTCTCATGGGTGTGAGCGGATTCTTAATCTCATGTGCTACCTGTCTGGCCATTTGTCGCCAGGCCATCTCCCTTTCCGTCTGAGCCAGTTTTTTCTCAGAGGTAGAAAGCTGGGTCACCATCTTGTTGTAAGCTGAGACAATTTCTCCTATCTCATCATTAGACTCGTAGTCTATTGGCTTGTTATCAGTACCTATTTTAGTAGACTCCAGACGCTGCTGTACCAATGAAAGCGGTTGGGTAATCGTATTAGAAAGCACAACAGCTATCAGGTTGATCATTAGGAAGACCAGAAGGTAAATGTTGGCTATATAAGCCAGGAAGTCCAGAATCTGTTCCTCCAGTTGGTCCTGCTTGGCTATATAGGATACGTTCAGATAGCCTATAGGCTTAGTATCCAACCCAATGATAGGTCGATAAATAGAGAGGTATGATAGTTC
>JBCDBC010000603.1:0-4312 GCA_039184535.1 Bacteroidota bacterium
ATCACGCAGGCAGTGCCCACCTTCCGCTCGGCGAAGTCTGCGTCGTCACCCTCTGGAACCGTCTCCGTCAGTAGGCGGATGAGCAGCAGGATCCAGGTCACGATGGCCACGGCGATCGCGACGACGCAGATCGCGATGGCCCAGCCGCTGCAGCATGCCATCGATCCGGTCCGACCCGAAGATCCGCATCAAATCGTCCTGCAGGCTGAGGAAGAACGAGGATCGGGTTGATCCGCTGATCAAATCTTTTCCAGTCAAAATCCGGGTAATTCTCGGCTATCCATTCTATCGCCTGCTTATTCATCCGGTTTTGCCGACTGAAGAAATTCCCGCCTTTACTTCTCTCATACATAACGGGTACCTGAACGGGAAATACTTCTCCCGTCAGCTTGAACTTCCCTCCTGACATGTGATAATAAAAGTCGCTGAGGTTCTTAGGCTGGTTAGGTTTACCTATGGTTTCCACATCCCGGTTGAAAAGTGCGTTTTCTTCTCCTTTGCCCATTTCCGGTAGAGCACCTCGGGCAGTTTCGTCAGGCCAAATGGGAGAATTCATACGAGAGGTATTCTGATACCTCACAAAGATCAGTAAGACATGGAGATTTCCTTTAGGGGTGTGTGCAGCTCCGTAGTAGGAGTACCTGTTTTGGGCAGGTAGATGGACTAGCATCCCTACCATAATGAGACTCAAGCAGAGTAGAAACCTAGTTGGTCCCGTCAAATTTAGGTGAAGTGGTAAGTTCATCGGCATAAATTCCCTCTTTTCTCCATACTGTTAGAAAGGTTTTCCAGAGAATTTCCATATCCAGTAAAAAACTTTTTTGCTCAACATACCAAGTATCCAGCGCAAAACGCTCTTTAAAGCTTAGGCTATTTCTCCCATGAATTTGTGCCCAGCCTGTAATGCCCGGCTTAACAGAATGTCGCTTTTTTTCTAACTCAGTGTACAAGGGCAGGTAATCCATGAGAAGTGGGCGCGGTCCTACCAGACTCATGTCTCCTTTCAGCACATTCCATAACTGGGGTAGTTCATCCAGAGAAGTCTTTCTCAACCATTTCCCTACAGAAGTCAGGCGCTTTTGCTGATCTTCCTCCTCTTTTTCTCCAAGAAGAATATCCCTCATGGTGCTGAACTTGATTAAGGTAAAGGGTTTCTCATCTAAGCCCGGTCTTATTTGAAAGAAAAATACCCGTTTCTGCGTCAAGCTCAAAGTCATAATGATCACCAGCAAAACCGGAGAGGATAGCCCTAAAACAGCTAGAGAAATGAAGATATCTCGTATTCTGAAGATCAAGGTATAGGCTTGTTTAGGTACAAAATGCGAATTCCCGGCCGATTCTCCATGTCTAAGGTATCCTGTTTTTGCTCATACAGATTTAGGAGGCTCTTCACCTCCTCCTTCATCAAGTGCTCATCCATGACGGCCCATACCTCCGCGCCTTCCTTTTTTAGCCTTTCCAATATATCCGGCGTCATGAGATCTGGGGCTATAGACCAACCAGTCCGTCTAGCCCTGTATAGCCAGTTAGGATTACGACAATCCATATAAGCGGCTGTGGTAATAATCTGCTGATCTTCCTCTGAGTTAGTACGAAGATATTCTCCGGACAGAATAGCCTTCTCATCCAGCATATAGTAGTGCGTTTCAGCATAGTAGAGGTTCCTTCCTATTAGCACCATCAATATCCCTAGCATCACGATCCAACTAGCTTTCTCAGGTAGGTAATCTCCTATCCTTTTGAGCCCCAGAGCCATCATTACTGCAAAGATGGGGAGAAGGGGTATCTGGTAATAGTCATGAAAGAAGTTCAGGTTGAAGAATATAAGGACGTACCCGATAGCGCCTATCAGCCACAATCGCCAGTAGTTACCCAACTGATCTTTCCTGGTCAGGATCAGGCTGATCAATACTAACACAAAGCCAGGCCAGGAAAGGAGGTACTCTATGAAACGATCTGCCAGATTGGTCCAGGGGTAGGTGTCCATACGCTGCGCCCAGGTACCGAAGTACCAGTCCCACATCTGGATCATCTTGATGTAGTTAGGAATGAATTCCCAATCAGGAGCTGCCGCATTTACCTGATTGACATGCCCCCGCCATAATAGGAAGGCTAAGACAGGAAGTACAAAGAGAGCTGACACTCTTATCAGTCCTTTTATGTTAAATTTCTGAAATGCAAACCAGGCAAGAGGAAGAAACAAGAAGAAGACGTAAGGTGCTTTTATGAGAAAGCCAAAAATAAATAAGCCTGTACTTAGGCCCCACCATTTCCATGAAGGCGTTTGGATATCCTTGTGCGCATAATACAAGCCTGACAGCATAAAAAAGAGAGCTGCAAAGTCTACGTGAACGCTTCTGGAATAGTAAATCCCCAGTGGAATACACAGGTAAATAACTGTACTTAGCCATGCCAATGGCTCGTCTAGCAATTCTTTCACTATTACCCAGAGAAAGTAAGCACCCCCCAGAAAAAAAAGGAGAAAGATGATCCGCGCTACAACATGATGAGGCCCAAAGATATGATACGCATAAGCAGCTACAGCTTCTGGAAAGGGGAACTCCAGAATGACTGTTTTCTGCGGCCCCATCCAGCACACGCCCGGATGAAGCAGGTCTACTCCGTTTTGGTAAAAGTCCCAAATGTAGTGGGCCGTGTCACTTTGGCGCCAGGAGTGGGGATCTTCTATATGGGGGCCAAGATGGAAAAAACGCTGTCCCACCAAGAGCAGCACCAAGCCTATCAATGTCCATTTAAACCAGGAAGGAATCATTGGCTAGTAACAGTCCCTGGTAATGAGTTCTCCATCAAACCTAACTTCAGAGACCTTCGTCTTAGGTATTTTTACCCACTGATGAGGATAGGAAATGGTCATAGTAATGATGCAACTAGGTCCGGGAGTAAAGAAATTTCTGGTAACGATGAGGGTATCAGATTTTTGTTCGACTTTCATGATTTTGGCTTTAAAGCCTCCATGTTCCTTCATCCCCATATGACAGCCAACCACCATGTGCGTATCAAAGTCAATTTGGGTTCCCTCAGATGGGTCTGTTTTCAGCTTATCCCATTCTTCCTGCGTCTGGATAAATAGGTCCTGCTCGGTCTCTATGGCTTTAACGCCTTTTGCCAGAAAAGCCTGGAATTTCACTTTTTGAATCCCACTGTAGGAGCTTTTGATGGCCTCCTTGGTAGCCTTGGTTTGGCTGCTGGTCTTGCATCCAAACAGGATCAGAACTAATGCCATTAAACAGACGGCATATTTCAGTATATTTTGCTGTGAATTCATTTGGAGATATACCTTTTGCGTTTCCTCAATATACCCTACGATATCGCCAACAGCAAGGCCAAGGCCAGGTTTGGGATGATTTGCGGAAGAAGTGGCTAGTGCTTACCGGAGAGGAGTATGTAAGACAGCAGCTCATTCAATTTATTCTCCAGGAAAAGAAGATCGGAAAGGGGAGAGTAGGCATAGAGAGAGCGATTCACTACCACCAACTCAGAAAAAGATTTGACCTAATCGTCTTTGATCAAGAGGCCAATCCTTTCATTCTCATAGAATGTAAAGCACCCAATGTTAAACTGAGTGAGCAGACATTACACCAGATTGCGAGATACAATCAGGTCTTCCAGGCGCCTCATTTACTTTTGACAAACGGACCCACACTCTGGTTTTTCTCCAGAAATGAAGAAGGAAAATATGATTACATGGAAAAAGGCTGGTATGAAGGCTAGTCTATCACCCTTCTCACAAACCAGGTATCATTTAAGGTAATGCCTAGCTGAAAGCGAGCATAAAACTCCTCCAGGGGTTGGCTATTCAGGTTCCCTCTCCTCCCCAGGATGAAAGTCATATTTATTCTGGAAGAGGCCCTACCTCTGTCAAAACGGTTTGTGGCCTTTAAGGCTGAAGGTAAGGCAAATCCCAGGGTGACCCCTACGTCATTTACGGCTTCGTCTCCAAAGACAATGTAGCTCTGTTTTATATATCCTCCGAGACGATAGGACATTCTGTTGAAGTACTTAGGGGACTCGAAATTAGGAATCCATTCTCCCCCAAAAGAGATCCTCCAGTCGGCGCCCAGATTTACATCATCATCAAAGTAAGTAAAGTCAGACCAGTCCTGGTACACAAAATCTGCTCCCAGAGACCACTTCGCTGGCTTATGGATCATGGCGCCCACCCCAAATCTAAGGGGAAGTGTCACATCTCCTTCCTGATCTCTAATAGTATCATTCAGGGTACTGGTAGGATCCAGAGAATTAACCAGGAAAGTCTGCCTACTTCCATTTAGGGTAGATTGGAAGTCTACAG
>JBCDBC010000604.1:0-4311 GCA_039184535.1 Bacteroidota bacterium
CAATCAATTTGTTTTTTTCTTAAAATTTTTATTTAATCAAGCTATTCGATTTGTGAATAACTTGATTAAATAAAAATTTTAAGAAAAAAACAAATTGATTGAAAGGGTATTCATTCAATTCTCAGAAATAAATATTTCAGCTTTCTTTTTCTTTTTTCGCCCCTCTGTAAACCTTAACAAAAGTTTGTTTAACTCTCTTGGATATGTTGAAATAAGGAATCCAGATTAGCGCAGAAATGAGGGACCTTCCTATGGTTCCATAGGTGTCCGTTTTCGAAGCTTCATCTAAGTAGTCAGGACTAATGGATTCTAGCCAGATTATATCTATAAGAGGGATAAGAAATGCAACTGCATAAAAGATACTTGCAAGACTAGGTAGACTACTCCTTTTCTTATAGAATAAAACTACTAGCAGGATAGAGAATACTATGTATAAGTGGTTATAGACCAGTTCAACCCCTACTAGGAAACCCAATTGATTAGTGCCTTTACCCACAGCATCTATGCCGTCATAAATAGCCTGACTGAAGTATTCTTGCCTATATATTCTAATGATAGCAAAAAGGGGAGTAATAGTAATGCCTATTGCCGGTAGTATCAACCAGCCTCCAATGGGGAAAGATGTATCCGGATAAAGTGGGGTAGGGTTGTAGTTCCTGTAAAGGTAAATGGCTCCCAGTGTTCCAAGGATAAGCACCAGAAAGATAGCTGATAATGCAATCCAGTTAATTTCAATGGGTTTGTCAGAAGAGGATAAATTATAGGTGAATTGGAAACCTAGATCATTATGAGCGTCCTCCATTTTTTCATAAAAACTCATAGCGTCCTCTGCGTTCAGGTAATCCTGGGTTAAGTCTAACCTGTATTTTATGACCATGCTGTCTTTAGCTTCCTTTGTAGCGGAACTTATGTAGGTAAACCCTTTATGGTTAATGGTTTTTGAGGCAGGGCTGACGGGCCATTTCTCAGGAAACTTGATATAGGAATGATAGGTAATGGTTTTAGGTCTGCCCACATATAGAGGCATGCTACGTTTGGATGATTTTGTATAGTCTACATAGTAAGAAAATACCAGTGGATAGACCTCTGCTAAATAGTATGTGCTATCGCCTTCTAATGTCCATAAGCCCTCAATAGTGTAGTATTCCTCTGTGATAATCTTGTTTTCACTATCTTTCAAACTGTCTATATAAACCAGGTCTTTTGTAACTACCATATCAGAATATATGGTGCTGTAGTAATCCAGGTATTCATCCTGAATATCTTTCCTTGAGTTAGAGGCAAAATAGCTGCGGATTTGATCTGCTTCATCACCCAAATAGGTAGTCTCTACCTTGAAAGAAGTGTTTCCCCCTACAGACTCCAACTGGAAATATTCCCTCACATGCTGTTCTGCTAAAGGAAAAGGGTTTCGACCTGCGGTAATGATAGATTCTTCTCCCTCCTTAATGAGTAAACCCTTTTTATAGTTTGGAAATTGGCGGTTGAGGAGGTCTCCTCCTTGACTGGATATGGTAGGGTCTATGAAAAATTCCTTTTCATCAAATTCGAAATAGACTACACAGTGATCAAATACACCACCAGAGGGAAGAAAATTCTCTATCTCTTGTTGATAAGTGGTATTTACCAGAAGTGGATAGGCTTCAACCCCTTCACTCCTGAGTAAAGACACCAGCAGTAAAGATTTATCCTTACAGTCCCCAAACCTTTGTTTGTAAACCTTGGCAGGTGCATTAGGCTTGTAAGCACCTATTCCTTCTTCAAACCCAAGGTACCTGACGTCATTTTGGACCCAGTCTATCAGATCCAAGATTTTTCCTTCTTTAGTAGAGGCAGAACTGATCTCTTGGCCAAATTTTTTAACTGAACTAACATCATAGGTATAAAGGGGGAGAGCCCATTCAACCACTTCTCTCCAACTTTTATAGGTACTTACTCTCACCTTTTTTTGGGCATTAAACCAGGAAGGAATGCTTTTATCGTAGTCTACATAATCATATCCCTCCATATCCCATTCATAGCTTTTCAGCCCCTGTGTTTCTGTAGAAATAGGTTTAACAGCTTCATTATATAGTTTATACTGAAGTCTTACCACTTTGGGAAATACAATTCGATTATAAATCCGATTAACAGGGGTGGAATAATTTTGGGAGAAGGTAGTTGAAAAGTTTCCCTTGTTGATAGGGTTAAAGCCTTTTCTGGAGAAAGAATATTCTAGTATATCTCCTTCCCTAACGTCCTTTAGGTTCATGACGGCAGAAATGGAGCCATCATAAAGAGATCTTTCCATACTGGTTTCCCGCTGAAATTTCTTTACAGGTTCCTCGTATAGCTTTGGAATTCTCTTGCCGTCTCTGATGAGATCTACCTGATGAAGGGTTAAGGTCTGGTAGGAAGGGTCAAAAGAGATATCAATATCTGAATTGGATTGTATCCCTTCTGAGTTGAGAATTTTTATTTTGTAATGAAAGAAGACGGATTCATTAGCCAGATTATACTGGAAATCAAGAAGTAGGTACTGAGATTCTCCTAAGTCTTCTAAAATAGAATCATTATCAGTTTGGATGACCTTTACCCATGAAGGGGTAGGGGCCTTACGTATATTCTGGCATGTAGAAAAATATCCATGGATCAGAAGGAAGAAAAGGGGTAGAAACCTCTTCATATATGTATCAATTGTTTTGACAGTCTAAAAATGAACTATTAGATTGAAAATAGGGATGCTAGAAACGGGTAAATGTTTCTTGAATTTGTTAGGGAAGTAAATGAGGAAGTGAGCTATCAAAAGCCTGTTTTTAGCTTCAAATCATCCTCATTCTATTAACGAGCTAATAGTAGAATCAATTATACAGAATTATCTCAACTATTATTAACATTATCTGTAAGATGGAAAAACAAAAAGCTCCCGTTAAAGGAGCTTTTTGTATGTATTATTTATCCTGATTTCTACAGGAGGATTCTCAATGGATCTTCCAATAACTCTTTTAAGGTTTTCAGGAAAGCAGAACCTAAGGCTCCGTCCACCACCCTGTGGTCACAAGAAAGCGTAACCTTCATCATATTACCGGGTACGATCTCTCCCTCTTTCACGATAGCTTTGGGAATGATACCTCCTACAGCCAGGATACATGCATCTGGTGGATTGATGATGGCGGTAAACTCTTCTATACCGAACATCCCCAGATTAGAAATGGTAAAGGTATTCCCCTGCCATTCGCTAGGCTGTAGCTCTCTATTACGTGCACGACCTGCGAGAGACTTACTTTCCTCAGCAATATTGATTAAGCCTTTTGCATCAGCATGTCTGATCACCGGTACCAGTAGCCCTTCATCTATGGCTACTGCCATGCCTATGTTGATCTCCTTATTATATCTGATGGTCTCACCTAACCAGCTTGAGTTAATGGCTGGGTGCTGCTTAAGTGCCACTGCTGCAGCTTTTATGATGATATCATTGAAAGAAATCTTAACCGGAGAAGCCTCATTCAGCGCTTTCCTGGCTGTCATGGTCTTATCCATATTGATTTCCATGGTCAGGTAGAAGTGAGGAGCAGAGAATTTACTCTCACTTAGGCGCTTGGCAATGGTCTTACGCATCTGAGAAACGCGTACTTCTTCTGCTTCCATGGTGGCAGGAACACTGGCTACTGGAAGTGGTGTTGCTGCTGGCGCTGGTGCAGGAGCTGCTGCTGGAGTCGCAGGTGCGCCTGTAAAGTTCTCAATATCTCTTTTTACGATTCTACCTTGATCTCCACTACCAGCTACCTGCGCCAGGTCTATGCCTTTGTCTTTTGCCATAGCCTTAGCCAGAGGAGATGCTTTAATTCTGGAGGAGCTGGAAGGTGCAGGGGTTTCTGCAACTACTGCCGCCGCTGCTACTGCTGGTTCAGGTGCTACTTCTACAGCCTCTTGCCCATTTGGAGTGGCAGGAGCTTCAGCTGGAGCCGCGCCACCAGCAAGGTGGACACTTATATCTTCTCCCTCTTCCCCTATAATGGCCAACAATTCTCCTACGGGAATCCCTTTTCCTTCCTCTACCCCTATGTGCAGGAGCTTTCCGTCGAAAAAGGACTCGAGGTCCATGGTGGCTTTATCTGTTTCTATTTCTGCTAATAAGTCCCCAGAGGAAACGTCATCGCCTATGTTTTTGTGCCATGCTGCTATCACGCCCTCTGTCATGGTGTCGCTCAGGCGAGGCATCCTTATGATCTCTGCCATAAATCGTATGTATAGTTGTTTATTGAGCGACTAAATTAGCTATAATGTTGAAAAACTGAAACCACCTGAAGACTTTTGAGTGGGAGAATTTAC
>JBCDBC010000605.1:0-4304 GCA_039184535.1 Bacteroidota bacterium
GCCGGTGATCAGATTATCCATGACCACAACCTCATAGCCTTCCTTGAGGAAACGGTCAGACAAATGGGAGCCCAGGAATCCGGCTCCTCCGGTGATTAATACTTTTGGTTTTCTTCCCATAGCTCTTGATATACCCCTTATAGCGAATGGGATCACTATAAGGGGATTCTATACTTGTAACTTAATAACGTCTTAGTTCATTAACGTCTTTTGCTGACGTCTTAATATCATAACGCTTTAATATCATAACGCTTTATTCCGCTGCCATGGTCTCAGCCGTCTTGACTGGCTGACGTCCAATGGAGAGATATTCAAAGCCAAAGTCTTCCAAGGTCTCTCTGTCATAGACATTACGTCCATCAAAGATCACCGGTTGACGCAGGCTGGTCTTGATTCTTTCAAAGTCTGGGGTTCTGAATTCTCCCCACTCTGTTACGATCAGAAGCGCATCTGCTCCATCCAGGGTGTCATAGGCATTGTCTGCATAGGTGAGTTTCAGATCTGTGTAAGCCTGAACAGATGGCATGGCCTCTGGATCATAAGCTACGATCTCTGCTCCCTTTTCCTGAAGCTCCTTGATTATCACTAAGGATGGGGCCTCACGGATATCATCTGTATTAGGCTTGAAAGCCAGTCCCCACATGGCGAATTTCTTGCCACTCAGATCATCTCCAAATCTCTCTACCACTTTCTGAGTCAGTACTTTCTTCTGGTCATCATTTACCCCCATCACCGAATCCAGGATGCGGAAGTCATATCCATACTCAGCTGCTGTCTTGTGAAGAGCTGATACATCCTTAGGGAAACAGGATCCTCCATATCCCACTCCTGGGAACAGGAATCTCTTCCCGATTCTGGAATCGGTTCCCATTCCTCTTCTCACATTATCTACATCTGCTCCTACTTTTTCACATAGGTTGGCAATCTCATTCATGAAGGAGATCTTGGCAGCTAAAAAGGAGTTGGCAGCATACTTGGTTACCTCTGCACTTCTCTCATCCATCATCAGAACTGGATTTCCTGACATCACAAAGGGCTTGTACAGCCTTCTCATCACCTCAGTAGCTCTCTCTGAACTAGAGCCGATCACAATTCTCTCAGGCTTCATGAAATCCTGAACGGCATATCCCTCTCTCAAAAACTCTGGGTTAGATACTACATCAAACTCCACTTCTGTGTGCATAGCTATGGCTTCACGTACCTTATCAGCTGTTCCTACCGGAACGGTACTCTTATTCACCACCACACGATAGTCTTCCAGAAGCTCCCCAATCTCATGGGCTACACCCAGTACATATTTCAAATCGGCTGATCCGTCTTCCATAGGAGGAGTAGGTAAGGCCAGAAAGATCACCTCAGCATGCTTGACAGCTTCTGCCAGGGAATCTGTGAAGTGTAGACGTCCTTCTTTGGTATTACGATGAAACAAGGTCTCAAGGCCTGGTTCGTAGATAGGTACTTCCCCTTTGCGAAGTTTCTCCAGCTTAGCCTGATTGTTGTCAACACACAACACATCATTCCCAGCCTCCGAAAAGCAGGTCCCACTTACTAATCCTACATAGCCCGTTCCGATTACAGCTACTTTCATGAGTTAAGTTTTTTAACGTGTTAAATAAATTCCAAATCAATACAAATAAGCGCACTAGCAAGCTGTTGGTCAGAGAATTATACTAGCTAACCTTAAGCACTTTCTATTCTCCTAACAACAGGATTGGGTCTATCTGATGTCTAAGGGATTTCCCCTGAGACACAGGCAGACGGGACAGGAAAGTACAGTTAAGCAGGGGTATATCTTTATGTTTACAGACTTGCTTTTAGGGTATCAACTACCGCATGAATTTGCTCTTCTGTAAGTTCTGAGTGCATAGGGAGACTAATTACTTCCTCCGTTAGTTTCTCAGAAATGGGTAAAGTGGGAGTTCCATCCCAATAATGCGCATAAGCTTTTTGCTGATGCAGTGGAACCGGATAATATATCATAGCCGGCACCTTATGTGCATCAAAATGGGCTTTTATGGCATCTCTCTTAGCTCTCCCTTCTTCTATTCTCAAGGTGTACTGGTGAAATACATGATCTGACCAAGGGGCTCTCCAAGGTGTCTCAACTCCACTCAGTTCCCCTATTAAAGAATCATAGGTATCTGCTGCCTTTCTTCTGGCAGCATTGTACGTATCCAGATGCTTAAGCTTCACATTCAGAATAGCCGCCTGAACAGCATCCAATCTACTATTGACCCCAATGGAGTCATGGTAATAGCGCACCTTACACCCATGATTACAAATCACGGTGATCTTATCCGCTAGTTCATCATCATTAGTAAAAATGGCCCCTCCATCTCCAAAAGCACCCAGGTTTTTACTGGGATAGAAGGAAGTACATCCTATATGACCTATAGTTCCGGTTTTTTGGCTGCTGCCATCCTTATGCTTATAGGTAGCTCCTATAGCCTGGGCATCATCTTCCACTACGAATAAATTGTGCTCAGCTGCCACCTTCATCACCTCTTCCATATTAGCTGCCTGACCAAAAAGGTGAACAGGAATAATGGCTTTGGTCCTATCAGTAATCAGGGATGATACCTGAGATAAATCTATGTTGAAAGAACGTGGGTCAACGTCCACGAAAATCGGTTTGAGCTGTAGCAGAGCAATTACCTCTACTGTAGCTACATAAGTAAAGCTGGGTGTAATCACCTCATCTCCAGGCTGTAGACCTAAAGCCATCAAGGCTATCTGGAGGGCGTCTGTTCCATTGGCACATGGAATTACGTGCTTTGCTCCCAGGTAGTCTGCCAAGCTCTTCTTAAATTCTCCCACTACCGGTCCATGGATATAAATACCGGAAGTGATCACCTCTCTTACTGCCTCATCTACTTCTTGCTGAATTGCCTGATACTGCGTAATGGTATCAACCATTCTTATATTCATCTGGATTCTGTTTGTTTATGGACGTTTATGTTACAAAAGCAAATAGAACAGCAATATAAACAGGATTTATTGAACAAAATGTTCGTTCTGCGAGAAATACAAGCTAAAAGTATTAATTAATAGTCAGCGCTTTTAATAAAGTCTTCCAACAGGCATACATCCTGTCCTATTAGCCGTTTTTAATTAACAGATAGCTTATATTCGCCAATATATTGGTTCTCCATCTTTACTTAGCGTGTATTTTCTATTAGCTCTTACTTCCAGCTTATGAGGGTTCGATTCATCATCTTTTGTAGTCTGTGGATACTGGGATTTCCTCTTTCTCAGCAGGCACAGGTAAGTCTGCAGGATTCCAGTATCCGATTGGGGGTTTTCAGAATAGGCTATGCACTCACTGTACCTGGACAGGAGTGGTCAAACAGATTTGGGACCAGCCATAGCATCAATCTTGAGGGGGGAATACAGTTTTCAAACCGACTGGTCCTCTCACTGGAAGGAGGCTACCTCTTCGGGAATAACATCACGGAAGATGATATTTTATCTTCCATCCGTACGCCCAGCGGATTACTGATCAATAATAATGGAACCCTTAGTGATGTCAATATTAGGTTAGATGGCTTTCATGCTTCCTTAATGGCAGGGGTGGTTCTTCCGGTTATCCCTACGCATACCCCTAACTCGGGCATATTCATTCAAGCAGGGCCTTCCTTTCTCCAACATAAACTAGGCTTCAATATTCAGGGAGATCCTGTAGCAGCTTTGTCAGGCGATAGTAAAAGAGGGTTTGATAGACTAACCACTGGTTGGGGCCTTAAAGGAAGAGTAGGCTACCAGTTTTACGACAAGCAGGGATTTGTCAATGTTAGTCTGGGGATCAGTTACGCCATTTATCAGTCTACCCCCCAGCGAGGAATTAACTATGACACGGGAGAAATTACGGGAGAAAAGGTGAACGATAGTGCGCTAGGCCTTTTTCTAAGTTGGAATCTTCTCTTTTATAAACGAGCTCCTAATAAGGTTTACTACTATTGAGAATGGGATTACAAGAAATTAGTGCCTTTCTAGTGTTACGACGCCTTCAGCGGGACCTTCTTTTTTCATTCGCAAAAAAAGAAGGCAAAAGTGCTTTGTCCCTCCAATGCATCCCACAAGCTCCCCACGACCAGTGGAGGAACGGCTCGCCCCGCAAAAAGAGTAAATTCTTTACAATAGGCTCCCACAACTATCTAAAATCAACAAACATCTCAACCTTTTTTTCAAATATTTCTTTTTGATAAGCCATGCAGCTATTTCTGTACAATCTTGGTGTATTCTCCTATGGTTTTATCCTAAAACTAGCTGCACTATTTATTCCCAAAGCCAAGAAGTGGATTGAA
>JBCDBC010000606.1:0-4298 GCA_039184535.1 Bacteroidota bacterium
CCCCACTTCTTCAGCCTGTGAATTAGGGAGGTCCCTATTACGCCAAATCCGTACTTCATACTTCTTTTAAAGTTGATAGAAGAAGCTTCCGGGAAGTATTTGGTAGGGCAGGTAACCTCGGCTATTGGATAGCCTGCATAGATGATTTGGGAAAGCATTTGATTGTCAAATACGAAATCATCCGAATTGGAGTGGAAAGGAATATTCTCAAGTACGGCCCTAGAGAAAGCCCTATATCCCGTGTGGTATTCTGAAAGTTTCTCATTTACCAGTACATTCTGGATGAAGGTAAGGCTTCTGTTTGCTATGTACTTATACTTAGGCATTCCCCCTTTCAGTGCTCCTTTGCCCAGGATTCTGGATCCCAGTACTACTGGGTATAGATCAGACGCAATTAAATGAGTCATGGAAGGAATAAGCGCTGGGGTGTACTGATAGTCAGGGTGAAGCATAATGACTATATCAGCTCCTATGTCCAGGGCTTTCTGGTAACAGGTTTTTTGGTTCCCACCATATCCCAGGTTTTTCTCATGTCTAATAACATGATGAATACCCAGTTTCTTAGCTACCTCTACTGTATTATCACTACTATGGTCATCCACCAAAATGACCTCATCTACTATATCAAAGGGAATTTCTCTAAAGGTAGCTTCCAAGGTTACTTCTGCATTATATGCAGGCATGATAACCACAACTTTTTGGCCGTTTACCATGATTTCCTGTTTATCCGATTGAGTTTAGACCCGCAAGTTAAGTAGATAGATTTTAGGGAAAAAAGATTTTTATCTGAACTAACAGTTCTTTTCAGCTTAGTACATCTATTTATGTATCGGCCCCATGATTGACTTTGACCTGTTTGTATCTCCTGACTAAGAAATAAATCCACTCATGGGCCCATGTTAAGTTTCCTTTGTGATTCTGTTAAGCCCAGATTATCAATTTCTTACTGACTTATTATCTACAGTTATTAAATCATTAATATCTAGAAGGCCCCTTTCCTCGCTACAAGAAATGTGGAATATTTGGTTCAGAGGATTAGTACGTATCCGCTAAGACAACATTTACTATGTCAGTGCCTAAAATTCTCATTGTAGATGATGAGGAAGATATTCTGGATTTATTAGAATACAATCTTGAGAAAGAAGGGTTTGAAGTGAGTAGGGCAGAGGACGGAATCCAGGCTGTGGACAAAGCCGTTCAGGAAAAGCCAGACCTGATAGTAATGGATATTATGATGCCTCGTATGGATGGAGTAGCTGCATGCCATACGATCAGAGAAAATCCAGAATTAAATAACACCCGAATCGCCTTCCTAACTGCCCGCTCTGAAGAGTATGCTGAACTTGCTGGATTTGATGCAGGAGCTGATGATTACATCTTTAAGCCCATTAGACCCAGGGTATTTGTTAGCAGGATAAAAGCACTTCTAAGAAGGTTCAATAACAATGAAGAGAACCTCATCCAAATCCACGATCTGGAGATACTAAGAGATGAGTATGTAGTGAAAAGAGGATCGGAATTAATCTACTTACCTAAAAAAGAATTTGAGTTACTCTACTATCTAGCATCCAGACCAGGGAAGGTTTTCAGAAGAGAAGATCTTCTCTCCAAGATTTGGGAGAATGTACATGTTACAGACAGAACGGTAGATGTTCACATAAGAAAATTAAGAGGGAAAATAGGGTCATCCTACATTCAAACCATAAAAGGTGTTGGGTACAAGTTTTTACCAGAACATCATTGACCTTACCTCTTACATAGGGGATGGTTAATGCTGAATTAATAATGGGTACATATACTTGCCTTACATTTAGTTAGCGTTAGACAAGAAAGGTCAAAGATATGAATCAGGGATTACTCGTCATGATAGATGATGAGGAAGATTTACTGGACTTGCTGGAATACAACTTTTCTAGAGTAGGCTTTGAAGTGAAAGCTTTCGAAGAGGCTGGCTCTGCTTGGAAATTCATTTCTCAATCTAAACCAGATATCATCTTATGTGATTGGATGATGCCAGGGATGACTGGACTGGAGTTTTGTAAGAAAGTAAAGGAGGATATGAAATTAGCAGATATTCCCTTCGTTATGTTTAGCTGTATAGGAGAGCAGGAAGCTATTGCTGATGCGCACTCAGTTGGTGTCTCAGATTATATAGTCAAACCCGTGAAGATTTCTGACTTGGTGAGTAGAGTGCAGTCTCTCATGGCCATTAGAAAACAAGCCTAGACTTCCCTCACGGTTTAGGTACTTCTACCTTACTGCTATCAGTAACCCTAAGCTGCTCCCGAACTTCTACCTTAATTTCCCTGACAGAATCTCCCATCATAAGTGCATTCAGGGAATCAGCCGTCCTTATATAATCCTTAAGACTTTCTTTACCAGACCTGGCACTGGAATAAGTATTTGTTTGACATCCTGCTCCTAGCGTTAGGAATGTGATGATTCCCAGAATAGATACGACCCCTGCTTTCATGTGGCTTGAATTATTTAGCCCAAAAATAGGGCTTACGTACTCTTTCTGGTATAAATACTGTCTCTTAATTACCTTAGCATATGCGAACTACCTCAGGAAACAGATTTTCCCAGCTTACAACCAAGTTAGGGAGCATTTATCAGAACTTCGGCATCCTTCCACTTGTATTCTTACTGGCAGTAGGAATGACGGCTTGTGATCCTGAGGATGATCAGGTAGTGCTCCCTGAAAATCAGGCACCTGTTATCCAGAGAATCCTTCCTTCTATCAATAATCAACTCCTAGCTCGAAATGAGTCTATTCAACTAAGCTTTAGAATAGCAGACCAGGAAAAGCTAGCTAAGTTTACATTGTCGCTTCAGGTAGTGAATCCACAAAACACAGTACTTTCAGATAGCGTAGTCTTGCAGGAAGGGACAAGTGGAACTATTCAAACAGTTAATTATAGTAGTAGCTTAAGTGCGTATCCAGAGTTTTCTCACCTCATATATACAGCCACGGTCACAGATTCAGAGAATCTAACAGCAAGTACTACCTACGAATTGGATATTCTTTCTGACAGTAGAGAAGAACCCCTTTATAAGATTTTCGACATAGGAATTAAGAATCTCTATCAAGAGAATCAGGATTCATCCTTCATCATGAATCTCACCACTCAGCGGGTATGGAATGATTATGATGGAAATCTTTTGGATATGGATATAGCCGTAGTAAACGGGGGAGGAGAAAGCTATACCCCCCAGCTCATATCACCTGCTGCGGATGAAAGTGGAGAAAGGAGGGTGTTTATTAAGGCTACCTCTGATACGCTGAATTATGAGAATGTAACGCATGAAGTTCTGTTTAGGGCTTTCAGTGCTTACTCAGGTCAGGAGTTGACAAAAGTGCCCGTTGAAAAGGATGTCCTGATCCTGGTTAGGCTCACCAGAGCACCTGCTCCCCAATTCGCAATTCTGAAGATTGAAGACGTCCTGGATGAGACTGGTACCAGCAATGACAGGATGGTATTTAGTTATAAAGTGACCAGTCCTTGAGAAAGCTTCAAACTCTATACTTTCGGATAGTTCAGTTTTGTCTCCACCTTTTTTCAAGCAAAAGCAGGTACAGCATACATTCCCCCTTTGTTTACACCTTCGTAACTGAGGTTCTCCCACATAAGGAAGAGGCTATTTTTTCTTCCATAAAAGCATTGCGTGCTAAGCTTAGAGCTTCCACTGAAAGGGTCAGTTGGGAAGAGTTGGGGGCAGGCTCTCATCATTTTCCTCATGCAGAAGCTAAGGTAGGAGAATTAGTACGACATGTCTCCCGCAGACATAAAGAGGGTGCGCTACTATATAGAATTTCTCAATACTATCAACCTGCCAACTGCCTTGAGTTGGGAACGCACCTTGGCATTTCTTCAATCTATCAAGCAGTAGGGCTGAATAAGAGCAGGTTTCTCACCATAGAAGGAATTCCAGAATTTGCAGAAGTAGCCAGACAGAATTTCCAGGAGATGGGCCTGGCTGTAGAAGTAACGGTAGGCCGATTTGAGGAAGTGCTCAAGAAGATTGACCTTGCTGCTTTTCAACCAAACTATGTATTCATAGACGGTAATCACAAAGAGGAAGCGACCTTGAAATATTTCCACCTGCTCTTACCTAATATGGTAGACGGAGGGATCATGATTTTCGATGATATCTACTGGTCAAAGGGAATGATGAATGCATGGCAGAAAATAACAGCTCATCCAGAAGTGAGCGTGAGCCTGGACCTGTTTTTCTTCGGAATCTGCTTTATTCGTAGGTCTCAGGCTAAAGAGCATTTTAGATTAAGGTATATTTGA
>JBCDBC010000607.1:0-4293 GCA_039184535.1 Bacteroidota bacterium
AACAGCAAATACCATCAATTCAGCAAGCTGTTTCTTAAGCTGCTTTTTGTGAGTGCGTTCGCACTCATGGCAGTTTTCGTAGGTTGCGAAGATGAAAGCGACGATCCAGATCCGGCAGTACAGCCTAATGCAGGATTTACTTTTTCATCAGATGAGCTGGTTGTAACTTTTTCTAATAGCTCAGCCAATGCCACTACTTATACCTGGGATTTCGGAGATGGAAATACATCTACAGATGCAAGTCCGGTTCATACTTATGAATCTTCCGGAACCTATAGTGTAGTACTTACCGCCAGAAATGGAAGTCTAACAGATACTGAATCTCAGTCTGTCACCGTAGAACTGAATCCTGAAAATGTCAGACTGGCAAGTGGGTATGTGGTTATTGGTAACTTAGACCTTGGAGCAGGACAAAGCACTCAATTTGTAAAATACTATGAGGAATTACCTACAGGTACCATTAATATTACTGAAGGGACTGCTTTTCAGCAATTTGGGCCTCTTTCTGTCAGGGACGGGGCGATGTTCATGACCAGAACAGATGGTTCTAATGGGTTTGTTAAGATTGGGGTAAATGGTAATGGAGACTTCGTAGAAGACGGAATCATTGCTACCATTGGTGAAAACACCTTTTCCCTCAGAGTAAGAGATAGTGAGTTTGGGGTATTCCATGATAGGAGTGATCCGAATTTGATAAATACCTTTAACCCTACCACTATGGAGGTTACGGGTTCTATTGATATGTCAGCTGCCAATGCCATAGATACAGCTGCTGTACGTTATCAGACTTATATCTTCAGAGGGGATAATGAGATCTTCGTTCCTACTCGTTTGGAAGCAGGAGGGAATATTCCTAATGTTGTTCTCCCTAAAATAGACATAGCCAGAGGACAAGTTACTGAAGTAGCAGAATTTGAAGGAGCAGGTGATGTGGTTGTACTGAACCGTTTCGGTCAGAGATATGTGGATGAAACTGGAAACCTATATTTCTACCATGCAGGAAACATCAGTTTGCCTACCATTTCTGGTGCAGTATTCAAAATTCCTGCTGGCTTGACTGATTATGATTCTACCTATAACTTCAAAGTGCCTGAAGTAAATAATCCTGCTGTTACCGGAAATGGATCCTTCCTTTCTACTTTCTATTACTACAAGGATAATCAAGGATTTGCCTTGGTAAATGAGGAATTAGATCCAAGAATTTTCCAGCTAGTAGCTGAAAGAGGAGGAATCCAGAATTTAACACAGGAAGACTTTGATCAGATTTTCTTCTGGCTATTTACGTCTCCTACTGGTGCATGGGTACAAGTAGATTTGGCAGCTCAAACATCCACTAAGATTAATGGACTGCCCCCTTTATCGCCATTTGATGCTTCTAATATGAGCTTTGTGGATGGAGTTCCCCACTTCGCGATTGCTAACCCAAGTGTAAATGCATATTTCCGCTTGAATGAAGCAACAGGAGCTGCGGAAAAGGTGTTTGATATGGAGGGGGCGAATATTGTGAGTGTAATTGATCTATCTATTAACGAATAACATTAACTGAAATGGCACTAGCAATTCTAACAATCGCGTGTTTCTTGCTGTATGCAACTTCCAAGTACTTTCCCGTAGCGGATGTCCCTTATGTGAAGGAGCATAAAACTAAGATCATTTTGTTGGCTAGTGCCATTTCCCTTTTATCTCTCTTTGTCTTTTCGAATTCATATGACTTCGAAACCGCTCTAATGATATGGCTGGTAGCTTTCATGACCTTATTATCAGCCATCATTTTATCAGTAAAAATGAATTTCAAGTGGGTGTGGGTATGGGGAGGATTATGTGTACTGTTTATCTTAATAGACTTCGTGTAATATGCCTGCCAAAGCTAAATATCTCTCTTCCGGCTGGGTCCGGTTCAGCAAAGTAATGGCTGTGATTTTCGGTGCTTACGCAGCTACTATGTCTATCCATCTTGCGCTGGCAAGTTTAGTGAAGGATGATACCCCCGTCTTATTGACATCTACCTACACCGGCTTTTTGATGTGGGTAGGCTTTATGATCATGGTTTATCTGATCAGAAGAGCCTGGATCTCCTGGGCTATCTTATTGTCTATTACCCTCATTGGCTGCTTAATCATCTTACTATAGGTCATGAAAAAATTAAAAGGACTCGGGAACCGCGCCTACAATGTGATGTTTCATACGCACACAGTAGCCGGAATTGTGATCAGCTTTGGGCTGTTCATTATTTTTTATGCCGGAGCCTATACCCTTTTTTTTCATGAACTTAAGCAGTGGGAAAATCCAGAATATCGTCAACCTGTAATCGAGAATGTAGACTTTGATATGATAGTGGATCAAGTGGATAAAGATTATCAGCTTGATCATACCAGTAGGGTAAACGTTTATTTCCCTAATGAACATGAACCTATAGTAAAAGTATTTGGTCAGAGCGCCACCTCTGACACTACCACTGAGTTTGTCGCTATTCACTATGACATACAGGAGCAGAAGTTTTATAAATCTGAAGAAGATAAATCTACTGTAGGCAGTACCATTTATGGTTTACATTATTTCCGACAAATCCCTACAGTAGGATTATACATAGCCGGATTTGTAGCTTTATTTTTTCTCTTCGCTTCTATCACAGGCATTCTTGTTCACTGGAGAAATCTACTGACCAAGTTCTACTCCTTCATTAGAGAAGGGAAGTGGAAACAAATCTGGACCAATGCCCATACAGTACTCGGTGTAATCAGTTTCCCTTTTCAGGTCATGTATGCCGTTACAGGCGCCTTCTTTGGCCTGTTACTTCTCATTCTCATACCTGTGGTTTTCCTGCAGTATGACGGGGATGTAAACAAGGTGTACGGGAAAATTATTCCTTTTTATGGGCATGAAGTAAATGAAGATGCCCCTAAAACGGACAACCATTCATTTGTAGACCTCTATCAGCAGGTGAAAGCTACTTATCCTGAGTATAGTTTCTACCGTGCCCAGCTACTTAACTATGGGAAAGAAGATGCCAAGATCCTGTTTGCCATAGATGATAAGAAGGGAGTACATGCTGCAGGGAGCATAGTGATGGGAATGAAGGATGGGAAAATCATAGATGAATTAAGTGTTTTACCTCTAGTAAGAACATTTAGCTATGGGGCATTAGACTACATCACCAAGCTACATTTTGGTGTTTTTGGAGGCTTCTTTGTAAAGGTGATCTACTTTGTTCTATCCATGATTACCTGCTTCATGATTATTAGTGGAGTGCTTTTATGGAGAGAAGCCAGAAATAATAACCGCTATACCTACAAGCAAAAGCTGTTTCACCACAGAGTGACTAAATGGTACCTGGCCATTTGCCTGGGACTATTCCCTGCATTAGCCATTCTTTTCCTGGCGAATAAACTGGTTCCATGGGAAATGGAGGGCCGAACAGATCTGGTTAATCAGATTTTCTTCCTGGGTTGGTTGGGCCTGATGATCATAGGCTTGTTCTGGGATAAATATGCCCAACAAAACAAAAACTATCTCTTGATTGGAGGAATCCTCTCTCTCTTCATCCCAGTAGCCAATGGGGTAATGACAGGAGACTGGATGTGGAGCACATGGAATACCTACCCATGGGTAGCCTATATAGACATATTTTGGCTGATGACAGGCTTAACAGCTCTGTACCTTGTCTTCTTTGTACTCAAAGTAAAAGATGATACAGATAAGCCTCAACCTCCTGTCGAAGAAACAAAATTAGTAGAAGAGAAAATCCCAAATCCGAGGGTAAAGCTGCCTGAGTTTACCCCTCAATTAGTTAAATTCATGAAAATGATCAGAGGGTAAGAATAGTATCAGGTAGGTTTTATTATCTTATTTAATAGACCAAACACTTTTAACTCCTAACGAGCTATGAAATTAAAAGGACTGGGTAATCGCGCCTATAATGTGATGTTCCATACACACACAGTAGCCGGTATTGTGATTAGTTTTGCCCTGTTTGTCATCTTTTATGCCGGGGCTTTTTCTTTGTTTAGGCATGATGTAGCTCAGTGGGAAAATCCTGATAGGCGCCAACCCCTAATGGAAGAGCTGGACTATGATAAAGTACTGGCTAAGGTAGATAGCGTCTATGAACTGAACTTTCACGAGATTACAAACTTTGTCTTCCCTTCTGAAGAAGATCCCCTCTTTTATGTATATGGCGCCTACAGTGATACAGATACCACTACCAAGCGTATGCGCGCCTATGTGAGTCCTCAAGACCTACATATTCAGGACATAGATGACCCTAAAACTACCGCTTCTCTTACCATATATTAT
>JBCDBC010000608.1:0-4287 GCA_039184535.1 Bacteroidota bacterium
ATGAGGGTGCCCTACTCAGCCAAAAAATTACTTCCCCTCCAGCTCTGTAGTATGGAGGGGTTTTTTTTGTGCGGTCTTAGGGAATTAGGAGGAGTATTTACATGAGAATAGACTTCAAGGGCCTGAGATGAATGGCCTGATCTTCAGTTATTCTCCTTTTCTCTCCATTCATACAGCAAAAGCAGCATCTAAGTCTTCCGTTAATGTTTAGGTGGACTTACATTCTATTTTCACGAATGATGACTTAAAGCCTTTTCTATCTCCGATAGTCTATTTAATTTCAGAATCATACTAAATGAATGATTTGAGTACTACATCCATCAACACTTCATCTGAAGCATTAGCTGATTTCCTGAAGAAAGCAGTCATAGACACCTTGGGGAAAGAGCTAAGTACATATTTTACGGACTTAGAGAAAGGACTTGAGGGCAAAACACATCACAGGACTTTTTTCATGGCCTTTGGGAGTGCCCCGAGAAAGCTAGGAAAAGGACTACTCACTTTTACGGAAGAAAGTGCGAAAGAAGCACTCAGCCTGTCTCAGGACTGGGCACCGTGGACCTGGGAAGTAGATGAGGCCTTGAGAGTGTGGCTGATTCTCCAAATACCTGAGGCAGATAAGGACGTCTATGTTCTACGCATCATGGAAATCTATGAGACAGCAGATATGCGTGAACTGGCGGCTATCATGAAGGCCTTACCTTTCACAGCCTATCCGGAAGAATTTGTCAGGTTGGGAGAAGAAGGCGTGAGAACTAATATGTCCAACGTGCTAGAGGCCATAGCCCTTCACAATGTGTATCCCCAGCGTTATTTCAATGAGAATTCCTGGAATCAAATGTTTCTCAAGTGCATTTTCACAGATAGGACTATTTATAAGATATGGGGCATAGACAAGAGAAATAACCAGGAACTAAGTAGAATCATCACAGATTATGCTCATGAAAGATGGGCAGCCTCCCGTACAGTTACCCCCGAAATATGGAGGCCTGTAGCACCGTTTTTAGGGAAGGAGGCAGTGGGAGATATAGAAAAAGTCATAAATAATGAAAATCCTATACAACAGATTGCGGCGGCGCTGGTTTGTAGGGATAGTAAGGTAGAAGAGATCAGACAACTATTAGACAATAGAGAGGATCTTTCTCAAAGAATTACGGAAGAAAAACTGGACTGGGACTGGGTAGGCAAAGCCTGGGAACAGCAAAACAACGCATAAAACATAAACACTTACGACAATGGCAGAAAAGCAAATGTGGATAGATTCGCATATACATATGAGTGCTCGGACCACGGATGATTACCAGGCCATGAAAGAGGCGGGCATAGTGGCAGTGATAGAACCTTCCTTCTGGTTAGGACAGCCTCGTACGTCCATAGGTACATTCAAGGATTATTACAGTAGCTTGGTAGGTTTTGAAAGATTCCGCGCTAGCCAGTTCGGGATTAAGCACTACTGTACCATAGGCTTAAACTCTAAGGAAGCCAATAATGAGGCACTGGCGGAAGAAGTGATGGACCTGCTTCCCAAGTATATCTATAAAGATGGCGTAGTGGGAGTAGGAGAGATAGGCTATGATGACCAAACTGAGCTGGAGGACAAATACTTCAGGTTACAGATAGAATTGGCTAAAGAGGCTAATCTCCCTATCCAGATACATACGCCGCATAGAGATAAGAAAAAAGGAACGCAGAGAAGTATGGATGTGGTGCTTGAGCATGGCGTGGAGCCTCATATGGTGGTCATAGACCATAATAATGAAGAGACGGTGCAGGATGTTCTGGATAGAGGGTTCTGGGCAGCTTTCACCATTTACCCCTACACTAAAATGGGGAATGAGAGAATGGTGGAAGTAGTGAGAAGATTTGGCTCAGAGAGAATCATCGTAGATAGCTCAGCAGACTGGGGAATTAGTGATCCGCTTGCAGTGCCTAAAACGGCTAACCTTATGCTGAGAAAAGGTATAGATCCGGTTGATGTAAAGAAGGTCTCCTACCAGAACGCGATAGATGCCTACAGTCAAAGCGGTCAATTCAATGAGTCTGACTGGCTTCAGCCAGATAACATAGATCAAAGAGAACTCTTTGAAGGGAATTCTATCCTTAGAGGCCAAAAGCCCGTGGTAGAATCTGATTCAGAAATGGTTCAGAACTAGGAAAGTATATGCAGCAATTGATGGCCTATTTAAGGCTGATGCGACCTGCGAATGTGATCACCGCCATTTCTAACATATTCATGGGCGCGATAGCCTCCGTGGTATGGATGACAGGACTGGATGCTATCATGCCGCTATGGCAGGATCCTAATCTGTGGTGGTTAGTAGCAGCTACAGTAGGTTTGTATGGTGGCGGGGTAGTGATGAATGATGTATTTGATGTGGAGTTGGATAGGGTGGAGAGGCCAGAGAGGCCGTTACCAGCAGGAATTATCTCTGTTAGGGGTGCCAGTATGTTTGGACTGGGATTGATTGGATTGGGGATACTAGCTGCTTTCCAGGTTTCTGTGGCTTCAGGTGCATTAGCCATTATTACAGGAGGAAGTGCTTTGCTGTATGACTGGTGGGGAAAGCATCAGGATACTTGGGGACCCATCAATATGGGCTTATGTAGAGGGCTAAATGTGTTGCTGGGCGTAAGCATTATTCCAGCTACTCTCTCTCAACTATGGTTTTTAGGGATTATTCCCATCGTATATATTGGGGCTATTACCCTCATCAGTAGGGGAGAAGTACATGGCGGAAATCAACAAGCTATGAACTATGCCTTACTTATGTTTGGATTGGTAGTAGGGGGAATTGCATGTATGAGCTTATTAGGTCATTTTAAGCTGATCTACAGCCTTCCCTTTCTGTTGGTATTTTCTTTCATTGTATTTCCACCTTTATGGAAAGCAAGACAGAGTCTTTCTCCCGGAGATATCATGAAGGCAGTTAAGGCAGGGATTATTGCCTTAATTGTGATGGATGCCAGTATTGCTGCAGGTTTTGGGGGATGGATCCCGGGATTGGTTGTATTAGTGTTATTACCTATTTCTTTTGCCTTGAGCAGGATGTTTGCCGTGACTTAATGGAGTTTGTATGAAGGCTATTAAACAGCAATTTACAGTACCTTTTAGCTATACCGTACATTTTACAGAAGACCTGTTTAGGGAGAATAATTCTCTCCTCTCTGATATGCTTACTGAGCATGGAAACAGGAAATCTGTCAAAGTATACATTGCCCTGGATCTGGGAGTGGCAAAAGCACATCCTTCTTTGATTCATAGCATAGAAACCTATTTCCAACAAGCCCCTGAGCTGGAACTACTTTCCAGTCCTCTGGTAGTTCCCGGAGGGGAAAGAGTCAAGAATGAGTACGAGTGGATAGAGAAAATCCTGGAAGACGTGAATACGCTCAAAATTGACCGGCATGCTTACATCCTGGGGATAGGAGGGGGAGCGGTATTGGATGCGGTGGGATATGCTGCCTCCATTGCACACAGAGGTGTCAGGCATGTCCGTATTCCTACTACGGTACTTTCCCAGAATGACTCCGGAGTAGGGGTAAAGAATGGAATCAACTACTTCGGGAAGAAAAACTTCGTAGGAAACTTCGCCCCCCCACATGCGGTCATCAATGACTTCACCTTTTTAACAACGCTGGATGATAGAGACTGGCGTTCAGGTATCTCTGAAGCCATCAAGGTAGCCTTGATTAAGGATAAGGTTTTCTATCAAAAGCTATTAGATGATGCCTCAGCCTTAGCCAAGAGAGAAATGCTCCCTATGCAGGAGCTCATACATAGATGTGCAGAAATGCACATGGACCATATTTCCGGTGGAGACCCCTTCGAAATGGGCTCTTCAAGACCTCTGGACTTTGGGCACTGGGCTGCTCATAAGCTGGAACAGCTCACCAATTTCTCCATCAGACATGGAGAGGCCGTTGCCATAGGGATATGTCTGGATGTCTGTTATTCTTTTCTGGAAGGAATGATCTCTGAAGAAGAAAAGGATGCGGTCCTACAACTCTTTACTATCCTGGGCTTCAATTTATTTCAGGAAGAGCTTCTCATGGAAGAAAATGGAGTAGCTGTATTGCTGAGAGGACTGGAAGAATTCAGAGAGCATTTAGGCGGACAACTGACCATTATGCTACTTGAGGAAATAGGGAAAGGAAAAGAAGTGCATGAAATGGACGGAGAAAAAATATTACAGGCCATTTTCATGTTGAAAGAATACCAGCAGCAACTAAATACTGCCCCCATTCCTCAATAGAGGATATGCTTGAGAAAAGTATTTAGGTCGTTTG
>JBCDBC010000609.1:0-4285 GCA_039184535.1 Bacteroidota bacterium
CACCCGGCTGCTGTACCTGCTGAAGTACCTGTAAGGGGTTCTGCCCAAAGAGGACGGCCAGAATAATGATAACAAGTGTCCCCAGACCAAATCGAGTTCCGACTCTTCTTCCTCCACCTCCGGAACCGCGTCTATCTTCTATATTTGAACTTCCTTTTCTACCTTGCCAACGCATATGAGTAAGGGTAACGTGATTAAACTTGCAGGAAATATACAGTATTTCCTGCACTTTAGATTACATTTTTCCTTCTGGAACTTCTACTACGATTCTTCCTGAGAAATGAAAGAGGATTTATGAAGCCCGGTAAGAGCATAAATGATTCTCTCAACTTTGTAGAGAATTTGTATCCGATTTATGGGATTTACATTCTTGCCTTTCTCCTGTGGCTGCCGTCCTATCAGTTCCAGTTGAGCTCAGATGCAGTCTCTTACCTATCCATAGCTAGGTACTACTCAGAAGCTAATTGGGGGGCAGCTATTAATGGCTTCTGGTCTCCGCTATTTTCTATTTTACTTACCCCTGCTTACTGGTTTAAGATAGATCCTGCCCTCTTTGCCAGGTGCCTAAATGGAGTAATGGGGCTCATCTGTCTCTGGAAGTTGAATTCACTGCTGAAGCTCCTGAAGCTTCTCACAGATGAAAGCTACGCTATTTTGATAGCTTCCATTCCGCTATTCTGCTGGTATGCGCTAATGATCATCAGTCCTGATTTGCTGGTAGTATGCACCTGCTTGTATTATGTGGGATTTTGGTTGAAGGATGATGCTCCACTCCACCATCTGGCCATCATTATCCTGGCAGGCTATTTCTCGAAGACCTATCTCCTGCCTATTCTTCTGCTTCATACTCTCCTCACGCTAGTCTCTGGAAAGAGAAAGTATGCTCAGTTCAAGCAGCAGCAACTCCTTTTTTTCTTGTTAATCCTGGCAGTAGGAATAGGGAGTTGGGGAATTCTCCTATTTGAGAAATATGAGATCTGGACCTTGGGTTTTTCGGGCGTATATAATTGGCGACTGGTGGGAGAGCTACCCCTGAAACAGCCCTACGATATGGGGAATTTGGTAGCCCCTGTACACGCGGAGGCCATTAGCATGTGGGAAGACCCTTCTTCTTTTCTCCCTACAAAATGGTCTATACTTGAAAGGCCCATGCATCTTTTTATTCTGCTGGCAGATAATCTAGGAGATTTCTTCATGGGAAAAGGGTTTGGGATGCTGAATATGCTGGCACTAGTAGGGAGTCTGAGTTACGGGCTATTAAAAAGAAACGAACCTAAGCACTCCTTCCTGCTGAGTTTTTTTTGGCTGTTTCCACTTGGGTACTGGCTGATAGTGCCGGAACAGCGTTATGTTTGGATAAACCATCTCCTAAGTCCCATCTTAATTTATATGCTGGGTGATTTTCTCCTAAGAAAGTATCATGCACTTAGGAAGATCATTTTTGTGTTTGCCATATTCATTATGTGCTTTGTTCCCCTAAGTAGGTTGTGGGTACATGCTGATCAAGGGGTAAAAGCCTATAGACAGGGTCAAATGATTCAGGAACTCATCCCCGTTGGAAGCTCCTATGCTACAGATCAGGATTGGGGAGTCCATTTATATCTGGCTTACTATGGAGAATTGACTTATTGGGGAAGGATTGAAGCTAAGAATTTGGTTGAACTGGAAGAGGCCCTAGTCAAAGAAAATATCCAGTATTTTGCTGGGCAGACTGATCAGCCCTACGAATTTACCCATTACCAGCTAGTCCCTAATTCTGAGAAATTAGGATTTGGGCTTTACAAAAAAGGGGAATAATGTTATCTGAATCTATTCCAAAAAGACTTTTTGGTTGGCTTTGGAGGGATTTCAGCACTTCTTTCCAGGTATAGACCTGAAAGTTCATTCATGGTGTGCTCATTTCCTGGATCTAGTCTGAGGGATTCCTGAAGCATATCTATAGCTGCCTGAGGTTGGTTAAGTTCTGCTAGTACAATGCCAGCTCCTCTGGCTGCTTGTGCTTTGGTGGTGTTATCTTGCCAGGGTCTGGCATTAATGGCGTGTTTGAATGCCTTATAAGCAGAAGGAAATCTTCTGTTCAGCTTACATATTTGGCCTTTTTGTATCCACAAAATAGGATGATCAGCTTCTAACTCTAAAGCGCGGGTATTCCAATTAGTGGCTTCATCTAATTTCCCTTCTTCTATGGCTATCTGCCCCATTAGGTACATGTCCTTGGAGTAGGAAACATAATTTACATGGACCTGTTCTGCTTGCACTTTTTGTTTCACGCTTTTACTTAGCGCATCCTTCTCAGCCTTATTCCATACAGCATAGGATGATTTCCCGTCTTTCCCTATAGAAAGTGGGGACCAATTGGTATGCATTCCATCTAGAAAGGTAAGTAAGCTAATACGTGCTTTTTCCCATTCTTTTTGGCCAATAAAAGTTTCAGCCAATGACAGAACTAGTTCCGGACTAAGACTTTGTAGGGTAGAATTTAAATTCATATGCAGACAAAATGTGACTTCAAGCAAAAAAGCTTTACTTGATAAACGCAATTTTTATGCCATACATACCTGGATTTTGTCAATTTGCCACCTTTGGTTATCCATTCAGGCCAAAAACCGACGCTACGGCAGCTTAAATTATTCAAATTCAGTCCATAAGGAGGGAAAAAATATTTCCATTATAGAAGTTCACCTGCCAGGTTAGCTAGCTCAGATCTTTCTCCTTTTTTCAGGGAAACATGCGCAAAAATCCTGTGCCCCTTTAGCCTGTCTATCAAATAGGATAGTCCATTTGATTGTTCATCCAGGTAGGGAGTATCTATCTGATGAATATCTCCAGTAAAGATCAGTTTGGTATCTTCTCCAGCACGTGTGATGATGGTTTTGACCTCATGGGGGGTAAGGTTCTGTGCTTCATCCACAATGAAAATGACCCTGGAAAGGCTCCTTCCGCGTATGTATGCGAGAGGGGTAATGAGGATTTTTTCATTGGCCACCATTTGCTCTATCCGCTTGTAGTTCTTATCTGTTTCCTTAAACTGGTTTTTGACAAACTTAAGGTTGTCCCATAGCGGTTCCATATACGGATTGAGCTTGGACTTGATATCACCTGGGAGGTAGCCTATGTCCTTATTCCCTAAGGGAACTACTGGCCGGGCCACCATAATGATGCGGTAATCGCTGCGCTGCTCCAGAGAGCCTGCGAGAGCCAGCAAGGTTTTTCCCGTTCCTGCCACTCCCTGAATGGTCACCAGCTTGATATTGGGATTTAAAATGGCATGCATAGCAAAAGCCTGCTCAGCATTCTTGGGGATAATGCCATAGGAACTTTGCTTCTGAACTCGTTCTATTCTGGATTCATTGGGGTTGTAATAAGCCAGGGTAGACTTTACCCCATTCTTGAGAATGAAATAATGGTTATTGATGAAGTCTTCTCCTACGGTTGTAGAAGGAACAAAACCATCTTTAAAAATGGCATCAATCACTTCAGAATTAATATCTTCCTTAATGGTGATACCTGTGTAAAGATTATTGACATCCTTTACTTTTCCTGTCTCGTAGTCTTCAGCAGGGAGATTAAGGGCCTTCGCTTTCAGGCGGAGATTTATATCCTTAGTTACCAGAATCACTTTGGCATCTTCTTCCTGCTCCTGTAATGCTATGGCAGCGTTTAGGATCTTATGGTCGGGTTTCCTTTCTTCAAAGATGATTTCTGCATCCCTGGTTCTGGGATGATGGTTCATGATGACCTTTATTTTTCCTCGATTTTCCCCATGAATTTTTACCCAATCCTGTAGGGTATCCCGCCCTGCCAGCTTATCTACAAAACGGATGAATTCTCTTGCCTCGAAGTTCCTGGTTTGACTCCCCTCTTTAAATCTGTCTAATTCTTCCAGAACGGTGATAGGGATGGCTATGTCATTTTCCTCAAAGTGATTAATGGATTGGCTATCATGTAAAATCACGGAGGTATCCAGAACGTATATCTTTCTTTTTCCCACTAGGCTGTTTCAGATTAGGATGGAAATTATCGATTTTGACTGTAGCAAGCAATCCGTTTTTGTGTCGAAATATTTTTTTCTATTCTCTAGCGGAAAGCCTGAATTTCATTTCCCACTTCAAGTAAGAATTTTGTATATTAAGAAGAACTATAGCTGAATCTTTTTGTAACGACCCAGTTCTTTCTCTTTGATACTTTTACTGATAGGCCCTAACTGATTGATGGAAAGCTATTTCTGCATCTTCTTCCTGACAATTAATATGATGGGTATTTGATAGGATGAAAAGTCATGATG
>JBCDBC010000610.1:0-4283 GCA_039184535.1 Bacteroidota bacterium
ACGATAGCTTTGGAAACCTTAAAGGTTACTTTAACAACAGGTTTGCTTTTTAAAAACTTCTTGGTAATACTCATAAGACTGTGTATTGAACAGTTGACAGATTGTGTTTTTTACTATTGTCAAAATGCTTGATAGGCACAAATTAAATACAATTATCTTAAAAATAGCCAGATTAACATCAATAAAATTGAGTATTTACTAAAAAAATACCCATATTCTTGACATTCTGACAAATATCTAGATATCTATGTATTTCTAGATTTGTGTCTAAATCGTTTTCGTGAGTTATCCAATTTTCAGGAAGCTAACAAGTGAAAGCCTTTGCTATTCTGACATTATAACGCCAAGGGAAAATGATAAGTATTCCCAATTCTTCTGAGGGAAAAAATAATTTCTATTGAGCCTTTTTAGACCTATCTGATTATCAGCTAAATAAATATTTTCTCTAAAAGTAGAGGTATTTAGAAAGCGTAGGATCTCCTCAAATTTCTTTGAAAGAGGGGAAGATTGTTAGGATTTAGCCAAAATGATTAGCGGATTCTATCTACTGATTTAATCAGCTCATCATCTTTTTGAATATTTCTAATGGCCAGCCAGATGAGGAATATAGCGAGTACCGGTAAGGCAAATCCCCATGCTGGAGAGCCCGAATTGATGTTACCCTCTACTATATAGGGACCTTGCTGAGAGATGAGGACTAAGAGAAGGATTTCTGCCATTAGATCTATGATGCTGATGTAGGCAAGCTTTATCTGACTCTTTCTATCAGAAAATCTGAAAATGGTAATCAGAAGCATGACAGTAGCCGCTACCAGGATCACAATGAGCGCTATGTGGAAAGGCGTTTCTGTAAATGAGAGACTTTCACTTACCTCCTGCGCGTTCAACTGAATTTCCAGACCGGAAATCTCTTCTGTTCCTTCCGCTCCCTGATAACTCCACAGTGGGGCAGCTATAATTCCAAGATTTACAAATATGGCTAGTAGGAGAAAGACAGTTTGTATACGCTGAAGCATGATTAATCATTTTCTGACCCAAAACTACTGAAAGTTTTGAGAATACCTCAGCAAGATATAGAGTTCCTAACTTTCTGCTAGATTTGTCTGACGAAATCCAAAATACATGCGAAGTGAGATACTTTCTTGACATCAGTTACCTAGGGACTCAGTATGCAGGTTGGCAGATCCAGGCAAATGCACTTACGGTTCAGGAAGTCCTGGAGAAAGCCATGCAGACGTATTTTGGAGAGCCTATATCTGTACTGGGTGCAGGAAGGACAGATGCCGGAGTACATGCCAGACAGTTAATGGTTCATTTTCATGTGGATGTGGAACTTTCTGAAAAGACCAGGTTTGGCTTAAATGGAATCCTGCCACATGATATTTCTGTTAATGGGGTCTACACCAGCACACAGCAAGACTTTCACGCCAGGTTTGATGCCATTAGTAGGGCCTACTGTTATCGTATCTCCACCCTAAAGTCCCCGCTGGATGCACAAATCGCTTCATGGATAAGGAGGAAACTGGATGTGGAAGCTATGAATACAGCGGCTAAAGCGCTACTGGACTTCGAAGACTTTGCTAGTTTCTGTAAGCTTCACGGAGACCAGAAAACCACCCTTTGTGATATGCATCATGCCTACTGGACGCAGGAAGGAACTTTACTGACCTTTCATGTACAGGCAAACCGTTTTCTGCGAGGAATGGTCAGAGCACTGGTGGGTACCCTCATATGGGTAGGCGAGGGAAGGATCAGCATACCTGAGTTTATCTCTATCATTGAAGCTAAAGACAGGTCAGCAGCAGGACCTAATGTTGAAGCCAAAGGCCTAACACTGGAAAAGGTAAATTATCCTACGGGTAGTTTTACGTTAATTGGCTAATACGGACTGGATTAAAGTGCCTCCATCTTTTGTCTGAGCTCTACAAAGGAGTGTTCTATGATTCTGCGGGTTTCAGTAACCTGCTCAGGAATCATTTCCAGACGCTCATTATTCTTCGCTTTCTGTTCTATGCTTCTGATCACCTGTCTCAGGGACTCTATCCCCATAGTGTCAATAGAACTTTTCAGCTTATGGGCACATTTACTGAGCTCCTTAAACTCACCGTTTTTCAGGTGCTCATCCATTTTCTCAAGTAAACCAGGTGTAGTTTCAATGAACTTGGAAATGGTTTTCTTGATAATCATGCTATCCCCCAACGTATCATTCAGATAAGAAAGATCTGTATAGTTGGTTGCTTCCGGATGATGGTGTCCGTTAGTATATGTTGGTTCGGGTTCGTTCATATAACCAGCAAAACTATTTTCTGGCTGGGGGTAATCTGGTATACTGCCTGTAGGAAGGGAAGGTTCCGCTACCAGTGCCTGCTTCTTAGGTGCGTAGCGTGATATTTTGGCGTACAAGCTATCATTTTTTACTGGCTTGGAGATATAATCATCCATTCCCTCCTGTAAACATCTATCGTCACTTCCAGAGAAAGCGTTGGCTGTGAGTGCCACAATGGCAATGTCTCTGGCTGGAGGCTGCATTTCTTTCCTGATAAATCGGGTAGCTTCGTATCCATCCATTTCTGGCATCTGGATGTCCATCAATATCAGGTCATAATTATTTTGTCTCAGCTTGTCTACACATTCCAGTCCATTGTTGGCTAGGTCTGTTTCTATTCCCCAGCTATCCAGAATGGTTTGTGTCACTATCTGGTTGGTCTCATTATCCTCTACTATCAGCACCTTCATACCCTCAAGACGCTTTTCTGATTCCTGCTGACTAGGCGCCGACTCTGTCCCCTCATGATCAATCCCAAAGCTCAGATCAAAGCCAAATACGGATCCTTCTCCTAAAGAACTATCTACAAAGATCTCTCCGCCCTGAAGTACTACCAATTGTTTTACAATGGTAAGTCCCAGTCCTGCGCCACCATATTTTCTGTTCAGGCCGCTATCAACTTGTCTGAAGCTTTCGAAAATCAGGTTAAGCTGATCCTTAGGGATGCCTATTCCGGTATCAGCCACCGTGAATCTGATTTGAACCTTATCCTCGGTTTTATTCAGGCACTGAGCCTGAATGTGAATGCTTCCCTCATCAGTAAACTTGATGGCATTTCCAGTGAGGTTCAGCAGAATTTGGGAAAGGCGCACCGCATCTCCCAGTAGAAATGCCGGGATTTCTTCATCCAGGTCTACCAACATCTTTAAGTCAGAAACTACTTTTCCTTCTCGCTGGGCTTTTACCTGCTTTTCCTGAATATTTAGCTCCATCATCTCGCGTAGTGAATGGATGACTTTTTTCAGGTGGAAAGTTTCTTTACTAAAATCTATGGTACCTGCCTCTATCTTGGATAAATCTAGAATATCATTTACTACTGCCAATAGGGTATCACCTGCGGTTTTAATAGTTTCCAGCAGAGATCTCTGGTGGGGGGTAGGATTGGTCTGACTTAACAGTATGTCAGTCAGGTTTAGGATGGGATTGAGAGGCGTTCTGATTTCATGGCTGGTTTTAGCCAGAAATTCTTGTCTTACCTTAAACGCTTTTTGGGCGAGATCTTTCTCTCTTTTAAGCGTTTCTATTTTATTTCTTTCAGTTATATCCTGTACGGTACCTACCAGGCTACTAATCTCCCCATTTTTCTTGACCATCTCACCTTTAAGGGCTATCAGCTTATCTTCTCCATTAGGCGTGATGATTCTATGCTCGGTATAAAGATCAGTATGATTTTTAAATACTTCCAGCATTTCCATGGCTACCCTGGTCTGGTCTTCAGGGTGAACAGCCATGAGATAGTCTTCAAATGTTAGGAACTGGTATTGGCTAGGTAGCTCAAATATATTATAGACTTGAGGAGAACAATAGAGTTTATTAGTCTCTAGGTGAATATTCCAGTCTCCTACCTTGGCTAGCTGCTGGGCTTTCTCCAGGCGGGATAGCATATTTCTCCGCTCTACTTCATTTTCATATCTCTGAATGCTGTATCTGATGGACTTGATGAGGAGATTGGTGTCAAGGTCATTTTTATCCAGGAAATCCTGTGCACCTCTTTGGACAGCTTCTAACCCTATTTTCTCATCTTTGAATCCGGTCAGTACTATATAGGGATACTCAGGAAATTCGCTGTAGAGATTATCAAAAGTAACCAACCTGTCAGACTCGCCGGAGGGTAAACTATCTGTAAGAATTAAATCAAGCAGAATGATATCCACTTTATTCTCACCTTTTAAAAGGAACTCTTTTCCCTCCTTCAAAGTGTTTTTTACAAAAAGCTCATACCGAACTTTCCCCGACA
>JBCDBC010000611.1:0-4263 GCA_039184535.1 Bacteroidota bacterium
AAAATGGTCCAAAGCATAGAGATACTTGATTCAGAGTCTTTCTGGTCTAACTCAAAGTATCTGGTGGTAATGACCAACTAAGAGTTTATATGTGTGCGCTTATTAGGAGGGTCTGTCAGGTTATAGCCTGCAGGCCTTTTTCTATTCTCTCAAAGGTTCAACCATAATCACATCTTCCCTGTTTACCACTACCATGCCTGGTGGATCTCCTTTCCGCTTTCTCACATACTTTCTGGGGGTGTATAAGACGGGTACCAGCGTATCATTCTTACGCTTTGAGTAAAATGCAGCTAGCTGAGCAGCGTATTCCAGAACAGCTAATGGTACATTCTGACCAGCTCTTTGGCGGATGACCACATGAGAACCTGCCACATCTTTCGCGTGCAGCCAGAGGTCCTCCTTATGGGCGAAGCGGAAACTAAGCTCATCATTGTTTCGGGCATTTCTCCCAACGAAAATGTCATAGCCATTTCTCCTGAATACCCTGAAAGGATATTTACTATTGGCTTCTTCCTTTATCTCTTTTTCTCGAGAACGGAAGACAGACTTAATAGCCCTGATTTCCTGATGATCAAATCCGTTTTCTCCCAGTACCAGGTCTGTGGGTGTAGGAAGCTCGAGAAAGCTATTCCATTCACCTTCTGCCTCTCCTATTTTATTTTCCAGGTCCTCCAGCTGATCCTTTAGGTAGGCCATGCGAGCTTTTCGCTGCTTATGCTTTTCATAATACCGCTGGGCATTATCCTGGGGGCTGAGTCCTTCTTTTAGCTTGATATTTATACTTCCGCCCTGGAAGTAGTCTTCCACTGTTACCTTTTTACTTCCACTGGGGATTTGGTGGAGATTGGCCAGGATGAGATGCCCCAATTCTTCAGGATTTCTCTCCGTCTCCATCTGATGAATGTTTTGCTGATAAGAGGCATACACCTTTTTCAGCTTTTTCATCGGTTTGGCTATCTCTTTTTCGATAAACTGGTAGCGCCTGCGATAAATGCTATACTGATAGTGTGCCTTCAGGAAGATCTGTAATGCCGGAACTATGCCTTCCAACTGCACAAAATGATCTATACCGGCCGGTCTAAAGATCAGGAACTTGATCTTGGTAGGTTCTTTTTGAATATAGTAGACCCCTGAGTTAGCTTCTTCTATGATGGCTTTAGCTGCTTGACTGAAGGACATTCCACTCTCCATATCTTCCCATACCCTGGCCGCAAACTGTTTCTCAAATACAGGTGCGATTAATCTAAGTTGGGTAAGGACTTCTTGCTGGTTCTCTGGCTCCTGTTCAGGTTCCATCGCACTTTCTTCAAAGTGGCCGGGCGTGATATCTATATTGAGATCTTCCTTTCTATCTTTGTTAAAGAGGCTGATGACTTCTCCCTCTTTCCTGAGAATGACATTAGCCGCTATTCCATGAAGCTTAAGAATAAGTTCGTAATTCTCCTCAAAGTAGAGGATCATGATCCGCTCAAAAGGTACCACCTTAACATTTATCAGGGCTTTCCCATACACCTCCTCAAAAAGCCCCACCACATTTTTACGTGCCTTGGCAAACTCTTTTACCGGGATGATGTAGGTGAGAGGCGTTTGGCACCCTATACGTAGGAAGTGGTCTCCCCATTCCAGGATAAGCTCATTCTTGTTTTGGGAGTAGGCTTCCAGTATGGGCTTACCCTCCAGATGAGACTTCATCCATCCTATCATTTGTACTAATGCCCAATAATGGAAATGCATAAGGATGTAAATTTCTACTCTTTGAATACAACACGCAAATGAAAACGGATGTTATCTTTCCCGGAAATAGCTAGTTTTGTCAGATGAAGGTGCAGAAACCATCCGGTCCATTCTTTCTGGGAATAGAGTCCGCTACAGACGTAGGCTCAGTAGCCCTCTTCTCTGGGAAAGATTTGCTGGGAAGTATCAACTATAAGAAGGCCAAGTCTCATGCCAGCCTACTGACCCCCATGATAAAATCTCTCCTTTCAGATATGGGGATGACTCCTTCAGACCTGCAAGCCATAGGGGTAGCTAAAGGCCCCGGCTCTTATACAGGTCTACGTGTAGGCGTGTCTACGGCTAAGGGCTTATGTCTGGCTACCGGCCTGCCCTTAATCAGTATGAATAGCCTAACTTCTTTGGCTTATCAGGTAAAGGAAATGGCCACTCAATTAGATGCCTGGATTTGTCCTATGATAGATGCCAGAAGAATGGAAGTTTACTGTAGCTTGCTGAAAGCGGATATGGAGGAGGTGCTGGATACCCGAGCTAAAATCATAGATGAGCAAAGCTTTCAGGAAGAACTAGCTGAGCATAAGATTATCTTCGTAGGTGACGGGGCTGCCAAGTGTGAACCTATCATTGGGGAACATGAGAATGCGATTTTTCTTCCATCTATTTTATCTACTGCCAGCAGTATGGGGGAGTACTTGCTGAATGCTTTTGAGAAAGAAAATTTTGAGAATTTGGCCAGCTTTGAGCCATTCTACTTGAAGGACTTTGTAGCCACTACTCCCAGAAATCCATTTGAAGTGAAGAAAAAAAGAAAGGGGAGACCTACTCGGTCTTAACGTTGGTGAATACTCGGAGGATCTGCCCGGAGTTGATAGAGTCCGTTTCCAGCTTGTTGGACATTTTGATGACCTCTACCTTGGTGTCATATCTCTTGGAGATGTCATAGAGGGTTTCTCCTCTTTTGACCACATGACGTACCCAGCGAGCTACCTTCTGCTTGGCTATCACAGGCTCAACATCTTCTTTCTGCACAGTCAGAGTATCTGCACTCATGACCTTCAAACTATCAGCTGTAACCTGCTCTCTATACACTGAGGTATTATCGGAAGAAACAACTGTAGGTTTAGGCGAATAAATAGGATTGGTAGATCTCAGAATGATCTTCTTTTCCTTCTTAGGCTTTTTCTTTTTCAGGTAGATTTTTTCTCCTATAAATACGGATACTTCCTGCTCAGACATTCTATTTCTTTGCTTAAGGGCATCTACTGTTAGCCCATGTCTGATAGCTATCCCGGCCAGGTTTTCTCCTGAGGCTACTATATGGTACTCAGCCTGCTCTAGCGGCGTGAGATAGAGGATAGAACCAGTATCAGGTTTTTGGTGTGGAGAAAGTGAATTCCATGACAGGAAGTCAAGGGGGTCTACCTGATGCCTCTGAGCCAGTTTTATGGGTAGATCACTTCCTTTAAACTGGATGTAAGCAGAACCATAGTGGAGATCTGCTTCCAGGAAGAATTCTACATAGCTCCCGGGAGACAGCATCTTGGCAGGCTTTGCCGGTGGATACTGCGGCTGGGAAGCATCATAAAAGAGGAAATGATATTTTTCCTTGGTCGAGTAAGTCTCAGCGAGGATTACGTCCTTTTGAGCTGGCGGGAAGGCTTTTTTTACACTGATGGGTCGGTCCTCATCTCCAAGCTGTTCATCATTTTCTGCTTTTTGAAGGAGGGTTGACGGAACTACCTGTGTATTCAGTACCTTATTGTAAGGCTGAGGAGGTTTACTGATCTCCAGCTTAGGATATGCCTTGGTAGGGTCCTGAATGTGAACTAGCTGCACCTTGGCAGAGGTGGGAATATAATAGGTAAATCTCTGTCCATAGGGAAGTCTGGACACCCTCTTTAGCCATGGATTATACCTGAAGAAAGATTCCTCAGAAATGCCATGGGCTGAATATAGATTTTTGAGAGAAGCTTCATTTTGGGAAACAAAGGGCCTCAGCTTTAAAGGCGTTGTGTCCGGTTTTCTCAAGGCATCCTCATATGCCAGCTTGTGAGAGATGGCTCTTATAGCATACCAGTGTAAGTTATGATCTACCTTCATCACCCTTTTCCCGTAGTAGGCAGGATTGGTATGAGAGCGAGATCCTGTAGGCCCCTCATAATATGCGATGACAGCGTAAACCCAGTTTTTATAATTATGGTTGGCACTGGCCAGGTAATCAGCGGCGGCAAAGGAAGCTCTATAGATGTGCTTGCGCTCATCCATGACTTCATTGATCTTTAGGCCGTATTCTTTGGCTGCGACTTGCTTAAACTGCCAAAACCCTACTGCATTAGACTTGGAAACAGCATGAGCCTTTAGACCGCTTTCCTGGATAGAAATGAAAGATAGGTCCAGTGGCACTCCCACGTCATTAAAGGCCTCATGGATGAAAGGCATGTAGACTTCAGCCCTCATCACCATCTTGTCAAAGTAGTGAGGACTTCTTTGGATTTCATTAACCTGCTTCTGGATGATTCTACGGGCGGG
>JBCDBC010000612.1:0-4258 GCA_039184535.1 Bacteroidota bacterium
ATTCCTGGGTTCGAATGTTATCACAAATGGTATTCCAGACTATGGTTCCTTTAATGGTGTCTATAGAAGTGATATTATTTCTGGTCACTACTGGAATTTCATCCCATACCCGGTTTCCTGATGCTGGGTCTATGATAATCCCCTCTATAGAGGCAGGATTAGCCAGATCCTGAGAGAAAGGCCCGTTCAATCCAAAGGCTCCATTATTCAGTTCCAAGTATAAACTATCTACACCATCAGGATCATAGGAAAGTACATCCACTTCTAATCTGTCAGTAGCTATAATACAAGTATCACTAATAATTTCTATGATGGGGGGATTATTGGGACAGTCATCTACAAAGATCGCCATGTCCCTGACCACTCGACCGAGTTCTACTCCGTTCCTATATTCTCTTACTTCAAAGGCGATATTGAAAGTCCCTACCCTATTAGGGACATCCCAAGTAATCACACCTGTTAAAGGATCTATTTCTATAGGACCTGAATCAAAGATAGGATCATCAGGGAATCTATATCCGTTTGTAGGAGAAGGAGGAATGCTTGCTTCAGGTTCGTATTGGAAGGAGGGCCTAAGTTCATAGGCCAGTGAGTCCCCATCCGGATCAAATCCCCCCGGGTTATGCGTCCATAGTTTTCCAGTACATGCCTCATCCAGCGGATCATTCAGCATAACGGGGGTACTGTTAGTCCCCACAATAGGGTTAGGAATACAAATACGGGTTTCCACATAGAAGGCAGTACCACCCGGATTGTCCATATTCAATACGTCCTCTCTCCTGGCCACATCAAAATACCTTACGTCATAACAACCAGGACCGGGAAAGGTATAGGTTACGGTATATATATTTCTCTTTACGGTTCCATAAATAGGTTCTCCTACATTTACAGGAGGAGTCAAATCACAGTCGGTAGGGATAACAGTGGATACATTCCCGTTGATTCGGGGGATGCTCAATAGATTATCTATATTTTGAGGGTTCCCTCCTACACTCCAGATCTCAAAATCAGCAGAACAGCGGTCAACTCCTTTAGGAGCTGGATCAGTATAAGTGGTCAGGGTAATCTCATAGGTGTTATTACCTAGGTATGTAGCCGTGATTTGTCCGGCAAGATTATGGGAGGCCTGCAATGTCTGTACACCTAACACATTACATATTACACCCATAAGGATGTACCCTAGCATCCGTATTCTTCTGCGCATGAGCTCTTTTGGCATGTTATATTTTTGAAGGAGCGAACTGACCATATAATAGAGTAAAAGAAATAATCCCTAAAAGTTACCTATAAGCTTGTAAAACCGAAACAGGAAAAAGTCAATTTATACATTCTACGGAATATTCCTCTTGATTCTTGATTTCCAATTTCAGTTCATACCCTACTATTTAGCCCTTCTAATTACATAAATACTCAGCTTTCAGAACATTCTCCTTGTATATGGTAAGTCCTTCAGTAGGCAAGGGGCCTTTAATCCTGTGGGTATTCTTCCCCGAGTCTTACATCCTCCTTACTATGAGTCAGTTGAAGCTTAAATTCAGGCTAAAAATCATCTGGAAATTTCTCTAAACTTATTCGAGAAGACTTTTGCTTTTTGGAAAAAAAACTCCGTACTTGCACGACCATTTTATAGCCTAGATAGATATACACTTCTTATGTTAGGAAGAACCTATATAACTAAGTCTGCCAATCAAACAGATATTGAGAAAAAATGGTTGGTTATAGACGTTGAAGGAAAGACGCTGGGGAGAGCTGCTTCCCAAATAGCTTACCTCCTCAGAGGAAAGCATAAGCCTTACTTTACTCCACATGCTGATTGTGGTGATTACGTGGTTATCATTAATGCTGATAAAGTAAGGTTAACAGGGAATAAGTGGGACAAGAAAGAGTATATCCGTCATACCGGATATCCTGGTGGTCAGCGCGTTGTTTTAGCAAAAGAAATGTTGGCCAAGCACCCGGAGAGACTGGTAGAAAATGCTGTTAAGCGCATGCTTCCTAGAAATAAGTTGGGAAGACAGATTTATCGTAATATGAGAGTTTACGCGGGTAATGAGCATCCACACGCTGCACAAAACCCTGAAACATTTGAATTAACTTACTAAAATACAGGATATTATGGATCAGGTAGTAGCTGTGGGTAGAAGAAAAAGAGCCATAGCCAGAGTATATCTCAAGCCAGGATCAGGCGATTTCAAGATAAACAAAAGGGAGTTTGGAGAGTACTTTCCTTTCGACCTACTTCAGATGAAGGTTCTTGAGCCTTTTACCGTAGCTGACCTCAGCAAAGGTGAGTATGACATCCACGTTCATGTTCATGGAGGAGGAATTACCGGACAAGCAGAAGCAGTAAGATTGGGAATCACACGTGCCTTGGTTGAAACTAACGCTGAATTTAAGCCTGTACTGAAAAGAGCAGGTCTGGTAACCAGAGATGCCCGTAAAGTGGAAAGAAAGAAATACGGTAAAAAGAAAGCTAGAAAGAGCACTCAGTTCTCAAAACGTTAACGTCAGGTCATTACGAATATGCAAGAAATTACTTATCAAAAGCTATTGGATGCCGGTGTTCACTTTGGACACTTACGTAAAAAATGGAATCCCAATATGTCTCCATACATCTTCATGGAGAGAAATGGCATCCACATCATTGACCTTAATAAAACTAAGCGTATGCTGGATGATGCCACTAAGGCTACTCGCCAGCTAGCTGTTTCCGGAAGAAAGATTTTGTTCGTTGCTACCAAGAAGCAAGCAAAAGAAATCGTGGAAGAGCACGCAAAGACTGTCAACATGCCTTTCGTTACTGAAAGATGGCTGGGTGGCATGCTTACCAACTTTTCTACGGTAAGAAAGAGTATCAAGCACATGAACAACATCGAAAAGATGATGACTGATGGTACTTTTGACCGAATAAACAAGAAAGAGCGCCTCATGTTCACCCGTGAGAAGGCTAAGTTGGAGAAAGTGTTAGGAGGTATTGCTGACCTGAACAGACTTCCTTCCGCCCTTTTCATAGTGGACATCAAGAAAGAACACATTGCCATCGCTGAAGCGCGCAAATTGAATATCCCTACCATTGCCATGGTAGATACCAATAGTAATCCTAATCTGGTAGACTTCCCTATTCCAGCTAATGATGATGCTGCTAAGTCTATCAAACTTGTAATCAGCACTATCACAGAGGCCATTGCAGACGGATTACAGGAACGCTCTAAGAAGCGTGAAGAAGAAAAGATCAAGAAAGAAGCTGAAAGACAGAAAAAAGAAGATGAGAAGCAGGCTGTAGAAGCTTCCTGATTCGACTAATATATCCTAAAAAGAGCCGCCACTAGTTGGCGGTTTTTTTATGGACTGGATTTTATGAAGCATGAGTAAATTATCATTAGAGGAGAAGCTACTGGCACTCCCGTTGGTGAAACCTTCATGGGAACGCCCATCAGTGGTGGGAAAAGCTTTACATTCATGAGCATAGACATCCACCACCTGCGAGATGGAAAGATAGCTAAGACCTACCACGTAGAAGACTGGCTAAGCGCTATACAGCAAGTAGCTGCTGAATAAGTTTTCATGTATCTTATAGATATTGAGGGCTGCCTAAATAGGTAGCCCTTTTTGTATTATGTCTCTCCCCTCTATGTATCAGGATAGGCATTTGAGTTTGCCTGAGGTCGAATGTTTCGGCCGATTCCAACGTCGGTTGTTTAGACATACTGTTAACTCAAAGCGCTACAAGCAATTGCAGTAGATACAGTCGACCGCTGGCGGAAAACGGGCAGTGTGTACCTCCCTTGGGGAAGATGCTGACTACCTTGTTTAGGATGTCTGCCTCTAGTTGAGTCTCAGGCAGTGGACAGATGTTTGACTGTACCCGTTTCTACAACGTGTTGAAGAAATACCCATTCATGGACAGGGGCATCTACCTGATTTTGGGAAAAGTAGTGGATGAGTTCAACCACTTTACTTTAGAAATGACCCAATTAAAAAAGCTTTTGTACCTAAAAGATCTCAGACTACAAGAGGATCATAGGTAGGTGAGTGGGGTGAAAAGTTGACTGGGACATTACTGATATACAAATAGATATTTCAACAATCACAGTTATTCTCAGTAATAAAAAATTATTAGAATATATAACAAAACTCTAATTCCAAATAAATTGGCACGATTATTGAAATTTATAAAATACTATAAATTATCATTTATTCAACATTTTAAATTTTTATTATGTTTAAAATTAAAAATCATCTCTTTGACAGTGCTCGC
>JBCDBC010000613.1:0-4252 GCA_039184535.1 Bacteroidota bacterium
ATCCCTAATTGGGATATGAAATAAGGAAATGAGTAAAGAGTATTTCCAATGATGATGTTTCCTAAAAATAAATCTCCCCTATTACAAAATGGATATTCTAAATGATTACGGCACTTTATAGTGAAGGTTAAGATCCATGATCAAATTTATAAACATGTAATCAGCACTCGAATGAGGGGATAAATCCCAATCCCATAAAATGCGATCTGATAGGCTCATCTGACTCCAAAGACTCCGTATAATAAGTACCTACTGGCGAAATTAACTCTTATATTTACCTTATGCGTACGGACCAAACTTTAGCGATTCTACAAGAGCACGAATTATTCTCTCAACTAGAACAGGAAGACATTGAATCTTTACTAGCAGTAATTGAATATCAGAACTATACATCCGGTGATCTAGTGTTTGATACTAACACCCAACCTAGTTACCTCTTTTTGGTTGAGGAGGGTCAATTTAAACTCCGATTACCCAATAACACACATAAGGAGATCAAAGTAGGCGAGATTTTCGGTGAAATTGGATTTATAAACCAGGATTTTCGCTCTGGTGCGGTGTGGGCTACACAAGACTCTGTGGTAAGTTGTATAAGCAGAACTAAATTATTGGATAAAGAATATATTCGCCCAGAAGTGGCCTTGGTAATCATGCAGGATTTGGCAAAGCGAATTACCATGTATCTGCGATCTAAGGAGCAAATTAGCACGGAAGAGATTATTCGTCAAGGTGAGTCGGATAGCGTCGAGTTCAAATCAACGCTTCGTTGGAATCTGTTTACCAACAAAAAAGATAAAAATATTGAGCATGCTGCCCTGAAAACTATTGCAGCATTCCTGAATACACAGGGGGGTATTCTTCTTATTGGAGTTGATGATTCCGGAGAAGTACTGGGACTAGAAAAGGATCAATTTGCTAATCATGACAAGCTATTATTGCATCTAAATAAACTGGTTACAGATAGAATTGATACCCTTTTCACACAGTTTATCCATACTTCGGTAGAAAAGGTAAACGGTAAAGCTTTGCTTCGAATCGATTGTCAACCCACTACTCGACCTGCTTACTTACGTGAAGGGAATTTGGAACATTTTTATGTTCGTACCGGACCATCAACTACATCCCTGCCACTCTCCAAGGTGTACACGTATATTCAAGAGCGTTTTTACACCCAAAATAGTTAGGCCCTCATCTAAAACCAGAACCATTAAGACAGCTTATACATTCCTTTAGGTCAAATCCTCATTATCATGGAGCAAAATTTGACAGGTGGTGAGATCGAAACTGATCTAAATGAAGTGTAAAAGAATATGCCAGACCAAAACGTACCCTTTGTTTTGATCTGGCATTTCTTAACTACTACTACTTTACTCATCGCGTAAGCACTCCACGGGATTAATTCGGGTGGCATTGGCTGTTTGGAGCCCTACCGTCAGCCATGCGATCAGCATAGCCAACACTCCCACTCCGAGGAAGTACCACCACTGAAGAGAGATGCGGAAGACAAAGGTCTCTAACCATTGCTGGGCCAGGAAGTAACTGACAGGGAGTGCCACAATAATGGCTAAGCCTACCATGCGAGAATATTCATGTGATAACAGTCGGATGAGCTGAAAAGACGAGGCCCCCAACACCTTGCGTATACCTATTTCCTTTCTGCGCTTGGTGGCAGTGAACATAGCTAATCCAAACAGCCCCAAACAGGAGATCAGTATAGCCAAACCTGCAAAGTATCTAGAAAGAACAGATACCCGCTGTTCAGCAGCGTAGAGAGCTGCATAGTCGTCATCCACAAAGCTGTAATCCAGGAAAAAGCCGGGGTTAATGTTCACATAGATTTCCTCCATTTTACTGAGAGTTTCCTGAATATTAGCACCTTCTATCTTAGCCATCATATACTGAGCATTTGGGTCCAGGTAGAATATCAGAGGTGATATTTCATCGTGGAAAGATTCAAGATGGAAGTTCTTGGCCACCCCTATGATTTCGTAGTCAGGCCCCCATTGAATTAATTGACCCACTGGGTTTTCTAGTCCCATATGTTTAATGGCAGCTTCGTTAAAGATCACTTTTGCGGAATCTGACCCATAGTCCTCTGAAAAGCTTCTCCCTTCTTTCATTTCTATCTCGAGCATTTCCAGAGTTCCATAGTCCACCTGAATCACATCAAAGCCGGTTCTGTCATCAGGATCTTTTCCAGGCCAATGAATGCCATTGGTTCCCCAGTCACTCTCTGTCATGGTATTCCCTATAATAGAGGCGTCTTTGACGCCTGGCAGACGCATAAACTCCTGCATTAATGTTCTGGCAGTAGCCAGATCATAGGTTTTACCCTCCTTGTTAAAGAGGATCACATTCTCTCTGTTATAGCCTAGATTTTGGGTTTGGGTAAACTCTATCTGCTTGTACACTACCCATACTGACACCATCAATATGATAGAGAGCGCATACTGTAAGACCACCAACCCTCTACGAACAATTAATTCGCCAAGGGAACGGCTCAGCTTTCCTCTGAAGATGGTAATAGGGCTTAAACTGGACAGGTATAAAGCAGGATAGCTGCCCGCCAACAGACCTGTGAACACCAGTATACCTCCCAGAACCAGGAATAGATTTCCGTCCCATATCAGTTCCAACTGCTTACCCGTGATATGATTAAACTGTGGAAGTAGTAGAACTACTAGTAAAATTGCTGCTACCAGTGAGAAAAAGGTTAGGAGAATAGATTCACTCATGTACTGAAACACTAGAGATTCTCTTCTCACCCCAAAAGACTTCTTAATTCCTACCTCCTTGGTACGTTGAGTAGCTTTGGCAGTAGATAAATTCATGAAGTTAATACAGGCTATCAGGAGAATGAAAATAGCTACCAGAGAGAAAAGCCACACATACTCAATTCTTCCCCCTGATTGTTGGCCATTCTCATATCTTCCATAAAGATAGGATGATTTATAGGGGACTAATTCAACTTTTCTGTGAGCTTCTTCCTCTCCGCCTTTAACTGTTAGATAGTCATAAATTTTCTCATTGAAGGCATCTACATCAGTGCCTTTCTGAAATCTCACAAAAGCCTGAGGATGTCTGTTTTGCCACGCTTGCACCCATGTATTGTCCTCTGCCCATGCCTCAAAAGAAAGGACATAATCGAACTGTAAAGAAGTATGCCTGTCAAGATCCTTGAGGATTCCGCTTACCTGAAGGGGATGCTCACGCTGTAGCAAGACCTGTTTTCCTATAATCTCGCGCTCATTCCCAAATAGACTTCTTGCCAGACTCTCAGATAAAATGATAGACGAGGGGTCTTGCAGGACCTGATCGGGAGTCCCCTCTAAAAGTGAAAAGGAGAATAAACTGAAAAAGTCCTTGCTAGCGTACAAGCCCTTTGCCTTTACGTTTTTGTCTCCAAAGCTGAGCGTATTGGGATTGATAGACTTTGTTCTGGCTGTCGCGCCTATTTCCACCTCAGGGAAGTCATCTACTAATCCCTCCGCCATAGGGCCAGCTGTGTTGGAAGCAGTCCCTATACCACTGGAAATCTCCACATGCTCCATCACCTGATAGATCTGGTCTATCTGGTCATAGCCTTTGTCCATTTTCCACTCGTCCTGTACCCAAAGGTAAATCAGGAGGAAACAGGCCAGTCCGCTGGCCAGTCCGATTAGGTTGATCAGGAAAGAGGTTTTATACCTCATGAAGTTGCGGAAGGCGATGGTTAGATTGTGTTGAAACATACTGTAGGTTATGATTGGATTGTGGGCATGAAGTTGTCTGATCAGTATGGGTCTGAGGAGCCTAAGCGTATCCCAGGTGTACATGCGGGAAGCCTTAGCCGGAGAATGGAATTCCAGATTCTCCAGAAAAATCTCTTCCATATCCCCTTCAATTTCTTCCAGGAATTCTCCTCTGAGAAAAAACCTGAGAAATTTCAGGGGCCACTTAGGAGGCTCTATTTGGGAAGCTTGGCTCATATCCAGCTAAATTCCAGTGCAAAAGGAGGCATAGAGTTCCATAGGCTGGTCCGTATGTCTTTCATTTGAGAAAGTACCCGTAAGCCTGCCGGGGTAGCTGAATAGATCCTTTTTCTTTTTCCGCCTCTTCTGGCAGTAGCTTCTCCAAACTTGGATTCCAAAAAGCCTTTCTCCTCCATTCTTTTAAGGGCAGACTGAATAGAGCCCACGCTAAGACCTGTTTCCAATCTGTCTTCCAGCTCCTTTTTGATAGCTACTCCATAAGCCTCCTCCTGGAGGAAAAT
>JBCDBC010000614.1:0-4250 GCA_039184535.1 Bacteroidota bacterium
ATTCCAGAAGAGTGGGACTTGGGTGGTCAGCGCCTATCAATGCTGGCTCAGTTGTCAATACAGCCTTTGACGAGCTTTCTCCTTTCATCAATACAGATGGAGACAAACTCTACTTCTCTTCAGACGGGCATGGCGGGTATGGTGGATTTGATGTATACGTATCTGAGGGTGCTGTAGGAGAATGGGCTGCCCCTGAAAACATCAAGTCTCCGGTAAACTCCAGCTATGATGATATCAGTAGCATCTGGATGGATGATGATTCACTAGTACTATTCAGTTCTAATCGTCCGGGAGGAAGAGGAAGCTATGATATCTACTGGGCCAGAAGACAATACTATCCTCCAGGTTCCTTTGACATTACCGTTCAGGGTCTGGTAAGAGATAAGAGGACTCTTCAGCCTATTCCATTTGCAACGGCAATTCTCTACCAGTATCAGCCTACAGGTGCGATAGTGGCGGTGGATACCTTCGAAACCGATCAGACAGCTCGTTACAACTTCGATCTGTTAGAGGAGCAGAACTATAAGATTCTGGGTAACGCCCCAGAGTATCTGGCCAATGAAGTGGAAGTCTCCACAGTAGGCATAGAAGATGATACTGAGATTGAAAGAAACATTGATATCCAACTGGAGCCAATCGTGATAGGACTCCCTATTGTACTTCAGAATATCTACTACGACTACGACGAATACTATCTTAGGCCTGATGCCTTATTAGAGCTGAATAAGCTACTTAAGGTTCTTAGACAAAATCAAAATATTACGGTACAATTAGGATCACACACAGACAGTAATGCAGGTGTTCAGTATAATAAAGTGTTATCTGATAATCGTGCAAGAGCAGCTGTAAAATACCTGGTAGATAATGGAATAGATCCACAGAGATTATACTGGTATGGATATGGAGAATCACAGCCCATCATTTATCCTGAATTAACGGATGAAGACGAGCAGGCAAACAGAAGAACTGAATTCAGAATTCTCTCGATAGAATTCGCTGAAGAATAAATGAGTTTGTATTCAACCCGCATCAATTCAACCTACTATGAAAGGTACCTAATCAGGTGCCTTTTTTTGTTAAGCTATTTCCAGTATAGCAGATTCCAGGGTAAGGCCTGGACCAAAGCCGGCTAGCAAGATTAGTTGATCTTGTCTCCATTCAAACACCTCATTCCATAAATGCTCTAAGACGAAGAGGATGGTAGGAGAAGACATATTTCCATATTCAGCCAGTACTTCATAGGAAGATTCCAGGCTTTCTCTTTCTATGTCTAATACCTTCTCACAGGCTTCCAGAATTTTTTTCCCACCAGGATGAATGCCCCAGTACCTGATGAGGGATCTATCCACCTGAATATTCTCAAGTAAACGATCAAATAGTGGGCGCATTCCTCCTTCTACCAGCTGAGGAATATAGGAAGAAAGTCGCATGAGAAAGCCGCTCTGAGAAATGTCCCAGGTCATATCTCCCTTACCCGCGTGAAGCGTCTCCACCTGAAAGCCCTTCATACGGAGTTTCTTAGCTGGATGATCTTTAGCAGCTTCTTCTCCGGCTACCATGATGGCAGCTGCCCCATCTCCAAAAAGAGAATTGGCGAGCATATTATCAGGATCTGTTTTTGATTGAAAGTGCAGTGTACATAGCTCTACACAGACAATGAGTACTCTGGCCTTGGGATCTGCCTGGGTCACGGCATGGGCTATCTTCATAGCATGAAAGGCTGCATAACAGCCGATGAAGTTCACAGCAAAGCGGACCACATCATTTCGTAGGCCCAGCTTTTCTGCCAAAGCTATTTCCAGTCCTGGCGCACTCATGCCTGTACAACTGACCGAAATGATGTGTGTGATAGATTCTCTAGCAGAGATAGTTCCTGCTAAAGTAGCCAAACAGTTTTGGACAGCGGATAAGGCTAGAGGGAGAACTTTCTCACGGTACACTTCCATCCGTTGAGAAACATCTGGAACCTCATTATTTTCTTCTGAAAAGAGTAAAGGGCTGTGGCCGTTATTTCTATAATCAGGAAGTACTGAATATCTACTTTTAATCCTGGTGAGTTTATACAAGGCCTTCATCATCCTTGCCTCCCGCGTCCCTTCCAACTGCATTTTCTGAATTAAGGAATCTGCAATTTCCTCCTGACTATACTGGAATTCAGGCACCGCAGTCCCCAATGCAATTACATAGCTCATGTATTCAACTTCATTACAAGAGAGTATTCTCCACTTTTCAATATAAGATAATTCCCAAGATCAGACTATTTCTGCCTTCCTTATGCCAGATTGAATTCTATTCCCTAATTTCAGCTAATGGAAAAGGAATCCGCATTCTCATGGCAACGCTGGAAAGAAGCATTCATCCTCCTGAGAATTCCATTCTCTATTTACTTAATGCCCATCTTCTGGTTTTCCCTAAGTGAATCTCATCCTTTCCATTTACAGGATGTCATATGGATTTTTATCATCATTCATATTTTTCTATATCCTGCCAGCAATGGCTATAATTCATGGTTTGATAGAGATGAAGAAAGCATAGGAGGCTTAAGTAAGCCTCCAGCAGTTTCTCCAAAGTTATTCTCTCTTGTGGTACTTTGGGATATACTTACGTTGGCCTTTTCTCTTACGGTTTCTTCCTACTTCTTACTGATGATGCTCACCTATAAGCTGATCTCCAAGGCTTATAGTTATACGCCCATCCGACTCAAGAAGTATCCTCTCCTTAGCACCCTCAGCGTAACCCTCTTTCAAGGAGCTTTTACTTATCTAATGGTACAAGTGGGATTAGGAAGATCATGGTCATTGATCTGGCACCCAGTAAACCTGCAGTTTGCTTTGATCAGCACTTTATTTTTATTGGGAAGTTATCCTCTCACCCAGGTGTACCAACATAAGGAAGACACTGAGCGTGGAGATAAAACCATTAGCCTTTCTCTGGGAGTCAGAGGGACATTTATCTTTTCAGGGATCTCTCTCACCGCTTCCACCATCTATATGCTGAGCCTATTTGCGCTGGAAGCCAATTTCTGGAAGATCATCGCCTTCCTTCTGCTAAGCGCGCCTATTAGTTTCTTTTTTCTATCTTGGACTCGGAAAGTGTGGAAGGATAGTTCCCTTGCCGACCATGAGCATGCCATGAGAATGAATCAAATCTCCTCCTTATGTTTCAGCAGTATATTCATTCTCATCATTCTGATAGAATTTCAGTCTACTACTAGCTGGTGGTAAACTAACTTCCAAAGAGACCCTATGACCTTATCTTTATTTCAGAAGAGATTTACTTTTTTATACGTCATCATCGCCCTGGTAGACCTGAGTGCTGTCTTACTGCAGGATATGTTCCCATACCTGAGGTTCTTCACCAAGCCTCTTATCATGATTTCTCTTTTAGTAATTTATCTGATCTCTCTCTGGAAATTTCAGATTAAGGCTACCATCCCCATGATTGTGGCTATCATCTTTTCCCTACTAGGAGATGTGTTTCTGCTGTTTAAAGGGGACATAGCCTTCATGCTGGGGCTGGGATCTTTCCTGATCGCTCATTTGGGCTATATAGCCGTCTTCATGAAAGATCAAAAGATGACGCAGTATGAAAAGGGGCCTGTACTTAGAAGACGACCAGGATTAATTGTCCCCTTTGGTCTGTACACGATTATTCTATTAGTTCTTCTGTGGTCGGATTTGGGAGCGCTTAAGATCCCGGTAGTGATTTATTCATTGACCATCATGATGATGGGCCTAACTGCCCTGAACAGATGGAGGTATGTACCTTTGGTCAGCTTTGGTTGGGTGATGACAGGAGCCCTTCTTTTTATTATCTCAGATAGCTTCATCGCTATTAACAAGTTCCTGATGGACTTCCCTCTTTCAGGCTTCTGGATCATGCTCACCTATATAGTGGCTCAGTACTGCCTCATCATGGGAATCACCATACAGTATGAGCAGTGGGCCATCAGCCAACAAAAGGAAAGTGTCTCTAGCTGATTTAACCTAGATTTTGGTTAAAGACTATTTGAGGTCCAGTGTTAGGTCGCCTGCCGCGGGCAATCCACTCCCTCCCTGTGCCTTCCAGATCAGCCCTGTGCCTTCATTTTGGCATTCGCCCTAGCAAAAATGTATCTCCCAAATTATACTTTGATCTACCTCTTAGCATTACAATTTAGTAGTTGACTAAAAAATGGACCGGCGACTTTAGTCGCTGAAAGAAATACTGGTCAATATCTGCTAATAGGCAGCTAAAGCAGCCTATCCATC